>CAZGEE010000142.1:0-5365 GCA_964525035.1 uncultured Anaerolineales bacterium | reverse complement strand
AGCCGGGCCGAGCGGCTGCGGCAAGAGCACGTTGCTGCATCTGTTGGGCCTTCTGGACAAACCGACGGGCGGGCGGGTATATTATCAGGGCGTCGACGCGTTCGCCCGGTCGAACCGGTGGCGCGAGTCAATGCGCAATCGGCGGATCGGGTTCGTCTTCCAGTTTTACCACCTGCTGCCCGAGTTGTCGGTGCTCGGCAACGTGCTCTTGCCGGAGATGATCGGCCACGGGCCCGCCCGGTGGCCGGCCGTGCGGGCCCGGTGCCGGGACCGTGCCGAGGCCATCCTGAAGCGGGTCGGTCTGGCGGACCGGGCGGACTTCGAGCCCAGCCGCCTGTCCGGGGGCGAGCGCCAGCGGGCGGCCATCGCGCGAGCCCTGGTGCACGGTCCCGAGATCGTCTTCGCCGACGAGCCGACCGGAAACCTCGACACCCGCGCCGGCTGGCAGGTGTTCGAGATGCTGACCACGCTGGCCGCGGAGGACGGAAAAACCGTGGTCATGGTGACGCACGATAGTCGATTCATCCCGGAGGTCCCGTCTGTGCTCTACCTGGCGGAGGGGCGGATCGTGGATGCCGGGACCGCCGAGAAGTTGACCCGGGAGCACGAGGACGGCGAGTAGCGGAAAGGACACGCGCCCATGGGCCGCATGGTCTACGTCAACGGAAACCTGGTGCCCAACGACGAGGCGAAGATCAGCGTCTTCGACCACGGCCTGCTCTACGGCGACGGGGTGTTCGAAGGAATCCGGGTCTATGCCGGAAAGGTGTTCCGCCTGGAGAAGCACATCCGGCGGCTCTACGAGGGCGCGCGGGCCATTCGGCTGGGCATTCCCCTTTCGGACGACGAGATGACCCGGGCGGTGCTGGACGCCGTGGCCGCCAACCCCGAGCTGCGCGACGCCTACATCCGGCTGCTCGTCACCCGGGGAGTGGGCACGCTGGGGCTGAATCCGCTGCTCTGCAAGGGACCTCAGGTAATCATCATCGTCGACACGATCGCCCTGTATCCCGAGGAGCTCTACGAGCAGGGGCTCGAGGTCATCACGGCCAAGACGCGCCGGATGCACCCGGCCGCGCTGAACCCGGGGGTCAAGAGCCTCAACTACCTGAACAACATCCTCGCCAAGCTCGAGGGGATCGACGCGGGCGCGCCCGAGACCCTGATGCTGAACCAGGACGGCCACGTGGCCGAGGCCACCGGCGACAACCTCTTTATCGTGCGCGACGGCGTGGTGCAGACTCCATTGGTGAGCGACGGCATCCTCGTGGGCGTGACCCGCGCGGAGGTGTTGGACATCTGCCGAGTCCAGGATCGCCGCACGGAGGAGGTCTCCATCACCCCCGACGACCTCTACGGCGCCGACGAATGCTTCCTGACCGGCACGGCCGCGGAGGTGATCCCCGTCGTGCGGGTGGACGGCAAGAGCATCGGCGACGGCCGTCCCGGACCGGTGACCCGCGAGGTGCTGGGCGAGTTCCGTCGCCGGACCAAGGGCGCGTAGCCGCCGCAGCGAGCTCCGCGGAGCGATCGATGAACGAGCCGGGACGACCCCGCGGGGTCGTCCCGGTCTTAGTTGGTTCGGATGATGGACCCCGGTCAGGGCGTCGGCGCCTCGGGTGAGGGCTCGGGCTCCGCCGCCTCGCTCTCCGCGGATTCTTCGGCGTCGGCCGGCAACGCCGAGAGCACCACGTTCGCGGCGATCTTGAGGCAATCGTTCCGGACCGGCCCCTTGCAGCCCCAGGCGTCCATGCCGTCCAGACCCACCGTCAGGTCGTACGGAGAGTAAAGAACCACGCGGCGGCCGTCGAGGCGGATTTCCTTCAGGACGGGAAGGAATTGCGTCACTCTCAGCGCCCGCTTGTACTCCACGCGGGTTACGTCGAAGCCGTCGCGCGGCAGCCCCTTGCCGGTGAGCACGGCATCGTCCTTTGGCACCGGCTGGAGCTCGGCCCCGGGCGCCAGCTTGCCGGTGAAACGGACGAACGATTCCTGGAAGCCCTCGCGGCCGCACTGCGCGTCGGCGAGGATCAACCCGCCGCGCTCGATGAAGGCGCGGAGTTTCGCCAGGTTTTCGTCGCTGACCGAGAACGTGTGCAGCCCGCTCATGTGCAGCACCTGCGCCTCGTCCAGCCCGTCAAGTTTGTGCCCTTCGAGGATCGGCCGCTTCATCGTCACCGCCGAGGCCTCGTCGAGCAGTTCGGCCAGGTGCCTCATGCCCCGGATGGCCGTGGACCGGACCCCGTCCGTGGGGTAGTCCGCCACGGTCACGGTCGCCTCGCTCGCGCCCGGCTCCGGAAGGGGCTTGCCCTCGGAGGCCGGTTCCCTCAGGACCGGCCGCTTGTAAAGGCTGAGCCGGTCCCGGATCTGTCGCCCGTCGGTGGCATAGCGCGCCAGGTTCATGCCGAACTGGAAGTCGGGCAGGTGCGAGCGGACCAGCATGTAATTCCAGGGGCACGACATGTCCTTGGTGAACAGCAGCACGCGGCTCCGGCACCCGTCGTGGATGTGGAGGACGCCCGGCAGGCGCCTCCGGAGCTTGTGATGGCACGTCATGACCGGGTGTTCCGTGTCCAGCTTCTCCAGTTCCCATTCCGGCCAGAGCTCCCTGGCCATCCGGGTGAAGCCGCGGACGAACTCGCGGCTGGAGCAGGCGGCCTCGGCCACGAGCGTGCCGCCCGAGTCGGTGTAGACGCGAAGCTTCCGCTTCTGCTCGTCGGTGAACTCCGGGAACTCGGTCCCGTTGAAGAACAGGATCGGCGCGTCGAGCCACGTCTCGGGCGCGTCGTCCACGTCGACCACCTGCCAGTTGATGCGCTGCTCGACTTCGCGGCCGATGAACTTCGAGAGGTTCGCGACGTCGCGCGGGTGGATGTTCCAGTCGGCGCCGGTGTCGAGCTTGTTGTAGTAGATCGGGGCCCGCCCCTTACTCAAAAAGAGCAGGGCCCACGAGGTGGGAATGTCCGGGCCGCGGTAGCTGTGAAACGATCCCCCCTGGCGCATGTTGTTGAGGATCCACTGGGCGCCCCGGTCGAACCAGTTCAGCCCGCCGAAGGTCTTCCTCCCGCTGGCGTGAGCGCAACGCTCCAGTCCGTAGAGATAATACAGGCCCATGCCGTGGCCGCGGTTGGTGGGGTTCGGCGTGCCTTCGCTCTTGGGCTTCAGGCCGAAGTCCACGGGCAGGTTCTTATCGAGCCAGGCCAGGGCGTCCTCGATGGCCTGGAGCTTCTTGCGGAGGCGGCAATGCTTCTTGCTTCGGCAGTTGATCCGGCCCATCTGGCTGGCGGCGATCATGTCCTGCGCGATGTACAGGTTCGCCAGCCCGCCCACGGTCATGTTGCCGTAGGTCTCCCCCGCGGCCGGGTGCTTCTCCCGCGCCCCGTAACCCCATCCGCCGTCGGCGCCCTGGGTCTCGATCATGTGGTTGAGGATGGCCTGCCAGTACTTGACGGGAATCTCGAGGCCGTGGATGGCTCCGTCCCGAAGGCCGAGCACGCCGTATTGCGTGTTGCTGTGATCCCCGTAGCCGGGGCAGGGGCGCATGTAGGAGAAGAAGCCCGGGATGCTGCCGTCGGTCTTGGTCATCGCCTCGGTGAGCCACGTGGCGTCCCGGGCGAGCAGCGGACGGACCTTCGGATCGTAGATCTTCGACCAGACGCTTGCGCGGAGCGACGTCGCGTAGGTGCCCGTCAGATCCACCTCCGACAGGAACTTCAGGGCCTTCTGGAGGCAGTCGCTCTCCGGGTCCTCGCCTCCGTAGAGCAGTGCCAGGGTCACCAGCGCCGTGCGCCCCCCGTATTCGAGCTTCTTCTTCCCCGCGTGCTCGTGCCCGGCATAGCCGTCCCGGCTGGGCACCTCTTCCCAGTCGCCCCGGCCGGTCTGCCGGCTCCGCAGAAACGCCCGCATCGCGTCGACGGCCGACTGGACCGCCTCCGGGTCCACCGCCGGCGCCGGCTGGTCCACGCCCTGGGCCGCCGCTCCGGAGGCGAGCAGGACCAGAAACAACCCACCTGCAACCATCCTTCTCAGCATTGCTCACCCTCGCCTGTGACGTTCCGTTTGTGCGTCGTTGCCCCCTCGGGCCGGTCGAGCCCCCGCATGGTCAGGCCCTGGGGGCATTCGCTTCGGCTGTCGCGTGATTGTACGGTCGCGCGCCCGCGCGAGCAACCCGCTCCGGGGGACCGTGGACGGCTCCCCTGTGTGTACGACGGATGCCGACGGTCGCTATTCGGGCGCCTTCTCAGGGGCCGTTCCCGGGGCGGGTCCCTCGGAAGCCGGCTCCTCGGCCGCAGCGCTTCCGCCGCGCGTCGCGGCATGGAGGATCAGGTTGGCCCCGACCGCGACCGCGCAGTCCGGATCGTACCCCTTGCGGCCGAAGGCCGGGCAACCGGTGAGGCTGTAGAGTACGTCGTACGGGCTGTGAACTCCCACCAAGTGATCGCCCAGGTAAAGGCCCTGGAACTGCGCGTGGTCCTTGCCAATCCGGTCCACCGCCAGGGCGCGCGAGAACTGCATCCCCCGGTTCAGCGCGTAGCCCGATGCCCCGTCGAGGTTCCCCGTGAGCAGCGGGTGGTCCGTGGCCAGGGGACGGACCTCCAGTCCGGCCGCGGCGGCGAGCTTCTCGAATGCCTCGGTGAACCGCGCGTCGCCCAGGATGCTCTCGGCGACCAGGAACCCGCCGTTGTGGAGGTAGGCCTTGAGCTTCTCCCGGGCCGGCGGCGCGAGGTCGGCCCCGGTGCGGCCTGCCATCCACAGCAGGTCGAACGTGGGCGGGCCCGCGTCGCCCGTCAAGCCGACCTCGTCGACGACCTCGACCGACAGGCCGGCGTTTTCGCGCACTCGCTCGGCCAGCATCTGCAGTCCCCCGTAATTCCGCCCGACGTAGTAGTCCCCGCCGTGCTTGAGCCGCCCGAGCTTCACCTTGGCTCCCTCGGCGGCGAGGCTGGGGCTCTGGCCACCCAGGCCCTGGCCGGGCTGGACCATGGGGCCGGCCAGCGGGCTCCGCAGGCGGGCCTTGTCGCTCGCATAGGCGGGGAGGTTCATCCCGAGGTCGAAGTACCCGCGGCCCTTGACCACCGCGAACATGTGCCACAGGCACGAGATGTCCGACGGGCTGAAGAAGACCGCCGAGCGGATGCCGTCGTGGATGTGCATCAGCGGAGGACGCCGCCCGCGCAGTTTCACGTCGGCTTCCCACAGGGGATGTTCGCGCTCGAGGCGTTCCAGTTCCCACTCGGGCCAGACCTCGCGGGCCAGGTCCTGCCAGAAGCGTTTGGCCCTGGCCGATCCGCACGAGGCTTCCAGGAGCAGCGTGCCGCCCGTGTCGGTGTACTCGCGCAGCTTTTGCTTCAGTTCGTCGCTCACG
>CAZGEE010000141.1:281-5375 GCA_964525035.1 uncultured Anaerolineales bacterium | reverse complement strand
CTCGGCCGGCCAGCCGTGCGCAAGCCCGTACCGCCGGACGCCCTCGCTGTTGGCCACGATCCGGTCGGTCCATCGGGCCAGCAGCCGGTCGATTCGGTGATGGAGCGGAGGCTTGTAGCCGGTGTCGCCCTCGGCCGCGACGAGGATCGGCACGTGGGCCAGGACGGCGGCGGCCCTGCCGAACGCATTGGCGGTGAACAGCCACGTGTAGACGATGTCCGTGCGGTGCTCCTGCAGCAGATTTCGCAGCCGGAGCACCACGCGCATGTCGTACTTAAAGGCCTTTCCCAACACGTAGACCGAGATGCCGGCTCGGCGCAGCTCCTCGGCGTAGGGCCCCCCGCGCGTCAGGGCGTAGACCGTGGTCTCGAACCGCTCGGGGTCCAGCCGACGGGCGAGCAGCGCGACCTGCTTCTCCGCGCCGGCCGGATCCAGTGTGGCGATGACGATGCCGAGTCGCAGCTGTTGCATGAAGCGGACATCATAGCGGCCGCATGCGTCGCGGGCAAGCCGCTTGACGCTGTGCCCGCGCGGTGCGGGAAGGCCGTTCGCCGACCCTTGACGGCGCGGCGCGGGTGAAGTATACCAACCACCCGGCGACCGATTGCGGGAGGAAGGCTATGAGCGAGCTGATCACGATGGTCTGGTTCCGGGCGGTCCTGCTCGCCCAGTCAGAGAACGGGGCCGGCGAAGGCGCAGGCAAGGAGGAGGTGGTACGGATTCCGGAGGACGCCGCGGCCCCGCCGGAGTGGATGAGCCGGTTCTTCGAATCCCTCAGTGACAAGATGCCGGCGGTCCTGCAACAGTCTTTTCTGGGAATCGAGTACTGGCAGTACCTGATCGGTTTCGCCTGCGTCCTGTTGGGCCTGGTGGCCAAGAAGATTTCCGACTACGCCTTCGAGCATCATGTCCTTCCAGCGGCCGGGAAGACGAAGTGGCAGTTTGACAACCTGATCCTCGAGGCCTTGTACAAGCCGCTGGGCGTGGCGTTCGCCTTGCTGGGGGTTTTCGGGGCCCTCGTGGCGCTGATGCTTCACGTGGAACTGTCCAGCATGACGAGCCTGATCTTTCCGGCCGTGCGCATCGCTTTCCTGCTGGACTTCCTCTGGTTCGTGTTCCGGATTGTCGATGTGCTGGCCCAGTACCTCGCGCGCATGGCGGGGCGCACCGACAGCAAGCTCGACGATCAACTGGTGCCGGTCATCAAGAAGAGCATGAAGTTCTTCGTCGGCGTCCTTGCCTTCGTGATGGTCGTCCAGCACCTTGGCTACAGCGTCAGCGGGCTGCTGGCCGGGCTGGGCATCGGCGGACTCGCCGTGGCCATGGCCGCTCGGGAGACACTGGCCAACTTCTTCGGCGGGCTGGTCATTTTCACCGACCATCCGTTCCGGCTCGGAGACTGGACCAGGGTCGGCGACGTCGAGGGAACCGTTGAGCAGATCGGTTTCCGGTCCACCCGCGTGAGGACTTTTCCGAAGACGCTGGTCACGATTCCGAACAGCCAGGTGGTCAGCCAGGTGGTTGAAAACAAGTCGAAGATGCCGGTCCGGCGGGTCTTCACCACGGTGGGGGTCACCTACGAGACCACGGCCGAGCAGATGGAGACGCTGCTGGAGGATTTCAAGGAGATCCTGAAGAGCGACGAAGGAGTGGACCAGGAATACATCGTCGTTCGCTTCGTCGAGTTCGGCGCCAGCAGCCTGGACATCCTGCTTTACTTCTTCACGAAGCCGACGGCCTACGCCGAGCATACCGAGGTGCTGGAGCGCATCAACCTCGCCGTCATGCGGGCGGTGGAAGCTCGCGGTCTGAGCATCGCCTTCCCGACGCAAACGGTTTATTTCGAGGGCGAGGTGGCCAAGGCGTTCGCGGGCCGGCTGCCGCCGCCGGAGACCTCGCGGCCGGAACCTCCGCGAGAGCAGTGAGTGGATTGTTGTCCGGGCAGCGCTCATCCGGTCCGCACTGCAAGCGGACGGCGCTTTCCGGTAGCCCGAAGGCACACGGTCGCGCGCGGCTGCGGGGGGTGAGGTCCCGGCTCCCCTATTCGAACAATTCCCGGTCGGCTTCCACGTCGGGGGACGCGATCACCAGGTAATCCAGGTTGGCCGAGTGGTTGAGGTTCGTCAGGCGGAGCGTGTGCGCTCCTTCGGCCAGGTAGAACAGTTTCGGTTCGCCGGTTCGGTAATCCCGGAGCGGGACCAGGAGCCAGTCGTCCTTGTTGTTCGACCACCCCCCGGTGCGCGGAAGGTAGAACACGCCGGCGCCCGGGGCCGGAACCTCGCCGTCGATTTCGAGGCGCCGCCGGGCCGGATGCTCGCGGCAGCAGTACTTGAGCAGGAGCCGGTAGTACCCACTCTCGGGGACCTCGAAGGACCATTCCAGCCAGTGCCCCTCGTCGTCCCATCGCAGGAAGGCCCGGCCGTTCCCCGTGCCCACTTTCCGGTCCGTCACCTCGACCTCGCCGCCTCCCTGTCCGCTGAACCGTTCCGCTTCCAACAGGGCGGCCGTGCCCGGCGTGACCGGGTTTCGCGCGGCCTCGTCGCGGCTGCGGAGCGCCTGTTCGCGCGCCGCAAGTCGAGCGGCACGCACCCGTTCGAAAGCGATGCGGAACCTCTCGCGGGCGGTGGAAGAACGCCGCACGCACGTCGGCTCCGCTGCCGGGCCGAACTCCACGCCCGTGTTTACCGGAAGATTGAGGGTGACCGAACCGGACGACCGCTCGAGGACGGAGGCTCCCGCGGCGAGGGCCCCCGAGGCGGCGACAGGAAAGACGTGCTCATCGGAGGTGGGGTCGCCCGCGCGCTGGATGAAATCGAGCCCCGTGAGGCCGACGTCGGTCGTCTCGCCTGCGAGGTTGCGGACCATCGCGTTGCCGTTGCCCATCCGCCGGAAGGCCAGCAGCGCGGGCCGGCTCGACGTGATGGTGCCTTGCGGGATTTCCAGGAGCGTCTCGCCGGCCAGGTAGATACTGTCCAGTCCGCCTTCGCCGCGAACGGATCGCCGGTGTTTCCTCGTGCGCACGAACACGAGCTGGGCCTGCTCGCGGGTTTGTCCCGGCGCCTTGCTCGCGGGTGCGTAGTCCACCAGCAGGTGATCGGTGCCGCGCCGGGTCTCCACCCGAAGGCTTCGCAAGGAGGGGCTGCCCGTGGTGACCCATGAGACCTCGCGGACGAAGTGCGCGTCGCGGTTCAGGTTCAGCGCGGCGGCGAACGCGGTTTCGCGGGCCCGGCGCCGCATGGCCGCCACCCCCACCTCCCGGTTGCCCAGCCGGACCTTTCCCGTCCGAACGAGGGTTTCGGTCCCTGCGGGGACCGTCATCACCAACGGCGGCTGTTCGCCCGGCCCGTGCCAGCGGGCTCGCCACGCCCCCTTGGTCTTTCCGAGGCGAAGGCCGTCCCACCGGGCATAGAGGGAATCGTCGTTGAGGGAAGTCGCCGGCTCCAGATCCAGGGAGGTCTCCAGTTTCCCCCATCCGGGGTATGCGAGGTCCAGGGTGTGGAGCGAGCCGCCGAAGACCGCCACCAGGTCGAGCAGGTAATCGCGCGTAAGGATCAACGTCCGATCCACCGCCACGCCCGGGTAGGCCTCGTCGGTCCATGCCCGGAGCACCGCCAGCTCCTCGGTCGCGCCGAGCAACGAAAGCGTCGCCCGGCTCGGCACCTGGGGCCGCCCGTCCACCACGAGAGAGTTTTCAGCGAGCCGGGTGCGGTACCAGATGCCGGGCGACTTGTCCTCGTCCGAAGGTGCCGCGCCGGGCCCCGGCATCAGGGGGCGGCCGAGCCCGTACAGGGAGAATCCAAGCACGTCGTTGCCCGGGTCCCGGCCGGATTGTCCGTAGACGAGCACCGCCTGGTTTGCCGTGCGCCCGTGCCCGGCGCCGAGGACCGCCAGTCCGGCATGGTCCAGGTTGACCGCCCCGTCGGCTTGCGGGACCGGGCCGGCTGGAAGTCCGCTGCGGAGGGGATGTCGCGGCAACATCCACCCGGGCCGCACGCCAAGGGAGGGGACAAGGTGTTCGGCGAGGAGCAGGTGGCGCGGATCGTCGTATCGCTCCAGGCAGTATTCGTACAGCCTGAGGTTCGGACCCAGCAGGGTGTCCAATCCGTTCCGGTAGAGCGCGGGAAGCTCTCGATTCGGGTACCCCACTTTGATCGGCGCGTCGAACAGTCTCTTGATGCGGCCTCCGGCTTCGCCGTAGAGGTCCGCGCCGTTTCGCCACGCGCACTCGGCCATGACGAGCAGAGCTTCCGCCGCGGGACCGGGTTGCGAGATCGGCGGCGAAGAGAAGCTGCCGTCGGGAGATATCCGTTCGGCGATCAGCCGCCGTGCGCCCCCGCGTGCCTCTTCGCCATCAAGTCCGCGCCGGATCAATTCCTCGTCGTCGATGGCATAGCCGACCGCCAGGGTTGCCGCGGCGACCGACGCCGCGCGATCGAACGGGTCCTGCCAGGGGGGAGAATCCCCGGCAACGCAACCCTCGGCGGGGCGCAACAACCCGTCCGTGACGGCCGCGCGCTGCCATCCCGCCATCCTGCCGCGCACCAAATCGTATCCCAGGGCCAGCTTGACGAGCCAGCGGGCCATCTCGGTCCGGTGGTTGAAAATCCTCGCCCGGTCCCGCGCGGGGCGGGCGGACAGGGGATAGTCCGCGTAGGACCGCGCATAAGCGAGGAGAAGTTCCACGGCCCGGTCCGCGTATTCGGACCGACCGGTCAGCGCGGCGGCCAATCCGAGGTTCAGTACCGCCTCGGCGTCGGCCTGGTGCCCGCGGGTGACCGAAGCCGGCGGCATCTCGACCGGAGGAGGCAGGCTCGGCTTGTGCCGCAGCAGCCCGTCGACACGCTGTAGGAACCGGCGGTACGCCGGGCGATGTTCCGCCTCGCCCGTGAACTCCCGTCGCAGCGCGGCCAGCTCGTCCCCCGTCCACAGTGTCCGGGGATGGCCGGAGGCCGTGACCGGTTCGCCTCGCACGGCCGGCGGTTCGGAGCGTCGCTGGATCAGGGGGCGCGAGGCCGGGGCGAACGACTCCGGCAGCGCGAACTTCCCGGCCGGGTCCTCCATCGTCAGGACCTCGACCTCCTCCCATCCTCCGAC
>CAZGEE010000141.1:0-271 GCA_964525035.1 uncultured Anaerolineales bacterium | reverse complement strand
CCGCTGCCGGCGCGTCGTACCGGCCGGTCACGGTGACCGACACCCGCCGGCCTCGCAGGCTGATCGGGATGCGCTGTCGCTTGCGGGGACGGTCCGACAGGGCCGCGCGGATCACCGTCTTCCCGTCGACGGCGATCTCCACCGTCCGGGCCCGATCGAACCGGCCGCTGCGCTGGGCCTGCGTCAGGGCCACGGCCGAGATGTCCGTGGGCATGGCCAGGTCGACGGTGACCGTTCCCCCGACGAGGCCTTCCGGGCTGCTGCCGAAGAT
>CAZGEE010000140.1:0-5376 GCA_964525035.1 uncultured Anaerolineales bacterium | reverse complement strand
CACCTTCTCCGGCGGCGCACTGTCCAGTGTGATGCCGAGCATGGCCATTTCCCCGCGTCCGCCCTTTCGGCCGCAGGTCATGTACGCGATGTTCACGTCCTGCTCGGCCAGCAGGGAGCCCACCCGCCCGATCACGCCCGGCTTGTCCTCGTGGAACGTGACGATGATATTGCCCTCGGGCGGGATTTCGACCTCGATGCCGTCCTCCTGCACGATCCGCGGATGCTTCTCGCCCAGGAGCGTCCCGACGATCGAATGGCTTTCCTTGTCGCTTTCGACCACCGCCTCCACCGCGGTGACGTAGGACGGCGTCTCCTCCGTCCGGGTCTCCACGACCTCGATGCTCTTGTCCTTGGCGATGAGCATGGCGTTGACCATGGTGAGGCGTTCGTTCACCCGCCCGTGCAGCAGGCCCATCACGAAGGCGATCGTGACCTGGCGATGCGGAAGCTCGCTGACCGCACCGGCGTAGTTCACGGTGAGTTTTTTCATCCGGCCCTGGTTCAGCCCGCCGAGAAGCATGCCCATGCGCTGGGCCAGTTCCAGGTAGACCCGGAGCTCGCCCGCCCGCGCGAGGTCGATGTCGGGCATGTTCACGGCGTTGCCCATGCCGCGGCCCTTGAGGTAATCGACCATGGCCTCGGAGGCCTGCATGGCCACCATCAACTGGGCCTCCTCGGTCTGGGCGCCGAGGTGCGGCACGGCCAGCACGTGGGGATGCTCGACCAGGCGGCGATCCTCGGGCGGCTCGCTCGTGTAGACGTCCAGGGCGGCCCCGCCGATCTGCCCGCTCTCGAGGCCCTCGTACAGGGCCCCTTGGTCGATAATCCCCCCGCGGGCCGCGTTGACCAGCAACGCCCCCTTTTTCATCTTCGCCATGGCCGCCTTGTCGATCATCCCGAGCGTCTCGGGCGACTTCGGCACGTGCACCGTCACCAGGTCGCATTGCCCCAGCAGGTCGTCCAGGTTATCCACGAGCGTGATCCGCTGCTCAAGTTCCTTGTTGCCCGCGAAGAACGGATCGTAGCCCACCACTTTCATCTCGAAGCCGAGCAACCGCCGGGCCACGGCCGTGCCGATCCGCCCGAGCCCGATGACCCCGGCGGTCTTGCCGGCGAGTTGCCTTCCCTTGAACTGTTTGCGATCCCACCGGCCCTCGTGCAGGCTCGCCGCCGCGGGGAAGATGCTGCGGCACAGACCGAGGATCAGCGCGACGGTCAGCTCGGCCGTGGCCAGCGTGTTCGCGTCGGGCGTGTTCATCACCACGATACCTCGCTGGGTCGCCGTGGGAATGTCCACGTTGTCCACGCCGACCCCGGCGCGGGCCACGGCGCGGAGTTTCGTCGCCTTCGCCAGCACATCCTCCGTGAGCTTTGTGCCGCTCCGGATGATGATGCCGTCGTACTCTCCGATGACCGCCTTGAGCTCGTCCGGCGAGAGCCCGGTCTTGACGTCCACCTCGACGTCGTCCTCGCGGTTCAGAATCTCCAGTCCCTCATCCGGAAGCTTGTCGGAAACCAGCACACGGAACATGCTTCTTCTCCTTCAAACGCGGCGGAATCGCACCTTGTGGGATCTCCGGCCGGCGTACGGCCATCCCGCAGCCGACTGGGGCGCCGTCATCCGTCGCACCTTCCACACGACAAGCGCCAACGCCTTCAGAGAAAAGCGACACCCCTCCGAGCCGGAACGCCATAATGGGGCCGGCTACGCTTTCCCGGCCCACGCGGCAAAGGTCACTTGGCCGCAGAGCCCGCCAAGACCTTCTGCGCGGCGGCGACACCGGCGCCCAGGTCGGTGTCGTAACCGAGATCCCTCAGGGCCATCTCCAGGCCCGAGACCTGCGCCAGGGTGTCGAAACCGTCCTGGTAGCCCATGTGGCTGAAGCGGACGATTTTGCCCTTCAGGTCGCCCTGCCCGCCGGCGATGCGCAGCCCATAGCTCTCCGCCATGGTTGCCGGCAGCGCCGCGCCGTCCACGCCGTCGGGCACCCGGATGGCCGTGACGCTGTCGCTCGGGCGCGAGGAGAGCAGCTCCAGCCCCAGCGCCCGGGCCGCCTGCCGTGTCGCCTCGGCCCGCCGGCTGGTCTCGGCCCACACGTTTTCCAGGCCCTGGTCGCGGATCATCTCCAGCGAGACCTTCAGCGACTTGATCAGCGTGTTGGCCGGCGTGTAAGGCGTGTCGCCCTTGCCCAGGCTCTTCGCATAGGCCGGAATCTTCGTGTAGTAGCCCGGCGCGCCGGTCTTCTCGATCCGGGCCATGGCCTTCTCGCTGACCGAGAGCATTCCGAGGCCCGGCGGCAGCATCAGCGCCTTCTGCGAGCCGGTGACCGGGATGTCCACCCCCCAGTCGTCCATCCGCATCTCCAGCGCGCCGATGGAGGTGATGCAGTCGGCCACGAGAACGGCATCGGTCTTGCCGACGATCTCGGCGATGGCCTTCAGGTCCACCGCGGTGCCCGTCGACGTCTCGCTGTGGGTCACGTACACGGCCGCGATGTCGGGGTCCTTCGCCAGCGCGTCGGCGATCTGTTTCGGGGCGACGGCGTCGCCCCACGCGACGTCGATGGGGATCACCTCGGCGCCGAAGGTCCTGCCGAGGTCGCGCCAGCGCTCGCCGAACTTCCCGCCGACGGCGGCCAGCATCTTCTCGCCCCGGCCGACCACGTTCGCGACGGCCGCCTCCATCGCCAGCGTCCCGGAACCGGTCAGCACGTAGACGTCCCGCTCGGTCTGGAACACGTACTGGAGCAGCTCGTTCACCTCCTTGAGCAGCGAACGAAACTCCGAGGTACGGTGATGGGTGACCGGGCGGGCCAGTTCGAGCAGGACTTCCGGCGGGGCCTCCGTCGGACCCGGGGCAAACAGTCGTCGCTTGAGCATCATCTTCTCCTACCTCGTGAGTGGGACAGACGTTCGTTTTTTCGTCAAGACGGCTACAGGTCGAGCCAGCTGCTCGCCTGTTCGACCAGCTCGGGAAGTTCCTGGCGGACGGCCTCCCTGTCGGCATCCTCCAGGGTCACCGATTCGCCCAGGTCCGGCGCTTCGTCCGGGTAGCCCTCGACTCCCTGATCGAGAAACGCGTAGCCCGTCGACTCGGCGATGGAGCCGGCCAAGGCCGTGACTGCCGGAAGCAAGCGATGCTCTTCGGCCAACCGTTCCGGGCGGTGGTGATACCCCATGACCATCTGCATGTTCTTGGGGAACTTCCACCGTTCGACGACGGACTGTCCGATCTTCTGGTGACTGAACTCGAACACCGACTGCTCGGCCTCGATCAGCGAACTTCCCTGCTCGTTGATCCGTTCCATCACCTGGCGGAACTGTTTCGTCGCGTACTGATACTCCACCAGCACGCCGAGGTCGTGAATGATCCCGGCCAGGAACGCTTCTTCGCGCAGGCTTCGCAGGCCGACCACGTTGACGATCCGCCGGGCGGCCACCGCCGTGGCCACGCTGTGCCGCCACAGCCTCTTGGGCGAAAAGCCCTGGATTTCCTGCTCCGGAGCCTGGAAGAACGAGGCCATGGTCGCGGCAATCGCCAGGTTCCGCACCGCCTGGAACCCGAGCAGCACGAGCGCCCGGTCGATGTCGGTCACACGGCCGGGCAGACCGTAGAAGGCCGAATTCACCACCCGCAACAGCTTCGCCGAGAGGGCCATGTCGTGGCGCAATACCTCGTTGAGGTCGCGGGCGGAGGAGTCCGGGTCCTCCGTGATGCTCAGAATGCGCTGGGTGACCTCCGGAAGCGTGCTCAGCTCGCGAACACGTTCGAGGAGCTTATTGATCTCTCGCTCGCCCATAGCCGCCTTCCGATGAAAAGTCCGAGACAAGCAGGCGGCTTGATTATAAGAAAGGGGGGGGCGATTGCAAGAACGCACCAGCCCATGGAACGGCCCCGGCCGCGTTGCACTCGCACCCCGCGCCTGCGCCTCACCCTCGTCCGGAGCATTGCCCCCACGGAAGAAAACCGCCCGCCGGCCGTGAAGCCGACTCCCGCGGCCGGAACTGCGGTTTTTCTGGCCCCCTTGACCCCCGAACGCCGACGGGTTACCGTGGCGTGGCTTCATACCCTGGCCGGTCGCGCTGGCGGCCGGCGTGAATCGGCAGACCTGTTGCCCATGGAAACCGACCGGGCCGTGACGGCCCTCGAACAACTTCAGGCGGTCATCGACCGCGCGGGGCCCCTGCGGCGGCAGCGGCACCAGCGCTATGACGCCGGCAGGACGTTCCACCTCGAGATCACCGGCGTATGCTCGGCCCACACGGCTCGGGCGCGGCTGGTCGTGGAAAAGTTCGTCGGCGGCGGCTTCGCCGGGCAGGTCTACCTCGTAAGGCTGAAGGCCCTCGACGATGCCGACGGAAAAATCCCCGGTCTCGCGGTCGACGGGCGGTACAAGATGAAACTGATGGTTCCTCCGAAGCCCGGCGCCCGGAGGTTCCGTGACGCGATCTTCGGCGTCGGCTACCAGGGGCCGTTCGCGCCCCAGACGCATCCCGCGGCTGCCCGGGCCGGCGCGCTGTTGCAGAAGCTGATCGCCCGGGCCGCGGAACTCGAGTTCGGCCGGCCCGGCGTCGTCTGCGACACCTACGCGACGTTCTTCGAGCCCGGGCTCGGCACCTTCGGCGAGATCAACGAGTGGGTCGAAGGCCGAACGTGGCGATTCGAGCTCGACGACCGCCTCTTCGACCGTCGGTTTGCCGACCCGGATCTTGCGTCGCCGGACTTCAGCGGCACCGGAGCGGCCGAGTACCTGGCCAAGAAACACTTCATGGCCCGCTTCGTGCGGCTGCTCCATCGGCTCGGCGCGCCGGAGCTGGCCCGGCAATACGAATGGTGGACCGCCAAGAGCCAGCCCAACGTGCTGAAGCGGAGCGGGGCCGGCGAGGGACCGGCCGACGGGCTGTGCGCCATCGACTTCCGGGCCGGGCTCGCGCTGCTCCCGGTGCTGCCGATGAGCCCGGGAGACCTGAAGCTGATCGTCGACGGCCTCCGCCGCGGAGCCCTGGTCCAGTTCGACCGCGGGGACCTCGGGAAGCTCCAGCGGTACGTCGACGATCGCGCCGACCGGTTTGACGACTTGCGGCCCGCCCTGGAGGAGCTCAAGAGCGCCGACCCGGCCTACCGCGCCAGCTTGCCTGACGTGACGCACCACGGGCTGCGCCCGCTGTGGGACGCCCGGCTGCGGCGCGCGATCGGCGACGGCTTCATCCACGGCTGGCGGGCGCGGCACCTGGTCGACGAGGAGCACGCCCGGCGGTTCCGCCGTCGGCGGATCGCCCTCGGGGCGTTCCTCGTGATGGCCATGGCGGGCCTTGGCCTGCAACTGGCCGCGCTGGTCGCCGCCGTGCCGGCCTGCGGCTGGGTGCTGCGCCG
>CAZGEE010000139.1:0-5449 GCA_964525035.1 uncultured Anaerolineales bacterium | reverse complement strand
TCGCCGTGGAGGCCCTGCGCGAGTTCGGCCTGGGCCCCGACCAGGTGGAGGTTCGCCTGTCCAGCCGAGGCCTGCTTGCGGCCATGCTGCACGGCCTGGGCCTTCGGGACGAGGTGATCCCCCGCGTGTACCTGGCCCTCGACAAGCGCGGCAAGGTGCCCGAGAACGTGGTCGAGGAGATGCTCGCGGAACTGGAGCTTACGGCCGAGCAGCGCGCGGGAATTGACGGGATCATGGCCTTCACGGACCTCGATGACGTGCCCGCCGGCTTTCGCGGCACGCCGGAGGTCGAAGGGGCCGTGGAGGAACTCCGCTCGCTGGTGACGTGGCTTGAGCATTACGGTGTTGCGGACTTCATCCGGTTCGACGTCGGGATCGTCCGCGGGCTGGCGTACTACACGGGCGTCGTCTGGGAGGTGTTCGACAGGCGGGGCCGGTTGCGCAGCCTGTTCGGCGGCGGCCGGTATGACCAACTCATTGAGCAGTGTGGCGGGAAGCCGATGGCCGCGTGCGGCTTCGGTGCGGGCGACGTGACGACGAGCCTCCTGCTGGATTCCCTCAAGCTGTGGCCGGAGGACGCATCTCGGGTGGACTACTACGTGGTCCGTGCCGGGGAGGCCGACGCGCTGAACGTGCCGCAAATCGTCGGCGCGCTGCGCCGGGCGGGCAGGTCGGCCGAGTACGCTCTGGCCGACGTCAGCCTGAACCGGCAGATGAAATCGGCCTCGGACGCCGGGGCGCCCTGGATTGTTGTCGTGGGGATGGAAGGGTGCGAACCGGGAAAGGTCCGGCTGCGCGACACCCGGTCCGGCGCCGGACGCGATGTTTCCCTCGATGAGCTCTTGCAGGCGGACCCCGGTCCCGACTGATCGCCTTGTAGCTCGAACCGGGCATACGAGGTTCCGCCGAAGCCTTTATCCACCCTCTTTGCGCTTCACGGTTTCCAGGAGCACCGCCGGCATCAGCAGCGGGTTGCGCAACTCGCGGAACGGGTCTTGAGTTTCCTTCATGTGTTCGTCCAGCGCCTCGCACATCTCCGCGAGCACCGTTTTGTGACCGGGTGATTCCGCCAGGTTGGTCAGTTCCCCCGGATCCTCTTCGAGGTCATACAGTTCCTCCAGGGACCTGCGGGCGGAGTAGTGGTCGAAGACCTCCCTGTGTTTCCGCCAGTCCCACGGAGACAGTTCCACCTCAGGGATCTGAAAGTCGAAGACCGAGGTCCGAAGTCCCTTGCGGATGTACTTGTACCGCGAGCCGCGCACCATGCGGCCCGGGTCGAAGTAATTCGTGTAATTCTTCTCGGCGAATACGTAAGAGCGGTCCGCTTGCTGTCGGCCCTCTGCCGGCGAAGTCACGTCCGTCCCTTCCACGTGCGCCGGCACCGGGAGACCGGCCAGGTTGAGGATCGTCGGCAGGACGTCCACGTGGCTGGTCAGGGAAGTCACCCTGTGTCCGGCCGGAAGCCGGCCGGGCCAGCGCATGAGGCAGGCGACTTTCGTCCCGCCGTCGTAAAGGGTCGCCTTGGAGTGGATGAACGAGGCACCGTGGTCGCTCAGGAACACCAGAAGCGTATTCTCGGCCAGCCCGGTTTCGTCGAGGGCCGCCAGGAGCGTGCCGAACTGCTCGTCCATGTGTTGGATCGCGCCGTAGAACCAGGCGAGGTCCTCCCGGATCTCGGGTGTGTCCGGCAGGTACGGGCGGACGCGGACGCGGGCCGGATCCGCCGGCGTGTATTCCTCGAGCCGGAACCCCGAGGGGTTCATTCCGTAGCGATGGGTCTCGAAGTGTCCGATTCCCGCGAGGAACGGCCCGTCGGAAGGCTTGCGGCGCCGAAGCCAGTCGGCGACCAGCGGGTAAACGTCCTTGCAGCGGATCGAATCACCCCGATGAACGTGTTCGTACCCCAGGCGGCCGGGGTCCCAGTGCTCGTGTTGGAACCCGAAGAGATTCGTCTCGTAGCCGGCCTCGCGCAGCAGCGCAGGAAGGGCAGGGCAACGGTCCACGTCGAGTTCCCAGCCGCGGTGCACGAGCCCCATCAGCCCGTGCGTGTGAGGGTAGCACCCCGTGACGATGGACCCGCGGCTCGGAGAGCAGATCGTGCCCGTGGAAAAGTGATTCTCAAAAACGACTCCTTCCGCGGCGAGACGGTCCAGATTCGGCGAGGCCACCGGTGTGCCGTAGCATCCCAGGTAGTCCCCGAGGTCGTGAGGGGTGACCACGATAACGTTCGGGTGTTCCACGGTCCTTCTCCTTGAAGAGTCGCTGTGGGTCGGCGGGTCCGGCACCGGGCAGACGATGCTCCGCGCCGAGCTTGTTCGTAGCCAGTGTACGCGCAAGCCCAGCGGTTGCAAGGACGCCGTCGCAACGGTCTGTCGAACGAGCGTTCGGAAAAGGCTTTACACGCCGCGGGTCCGGATTAGAATATGGCCGTTTGTTCCGGTGAAGGAAAGGGTGGACCATGAAGCGTCTGAGCGGACTGCGCGTGTTGGCCTGCGGACTGGTTGCCTGGCCCTGCCTTGCCTGGGCCAAGACGAACGAAGACATTATCAAACAGGTCGAAGCGACCGGCGCAGGGAAGTTCGTGTTGCCCGTGCTGGTGGTGGTTCTTGCGGCCGTCGCTCTGGCCGGGGTGATGTTTCGTCGCGCGAGATAGCAGAACGGGATGAATAGAAATGCGGCGGCGAGGTCTGTACGCCCGTTCTGGAAATGTGTTCTGGAAAGGAGCCCGATTATGGACCGTAAAACGCTGGGCATTGCCGTCCTGACGATCACCGCCGTCTTGCTTGCGGGGGTCGTGGTTCGGGGGTTGAAGGAGGAGCCCGCCTATGGCCAGGCCGGGGCGTACGCCGACTACGCCTTGCTTCCCGTCCGCGTGGCCGGGGGAAGCGACGAGTTGTGCGTGCTGGACACCACGACGGAACGGATGCTTTTCTTCAAGTATGACCTGCGAAGCAAGGCGCTGGAACTGGCCGGACAAGCCAGGCTCCGTGAACAGGAGTTTCCTGTTAAGCGTTGAGCTTCGGAGCACAAACGGTGTTTCGAATGTCCAGCGAGAGCAGAACCGACAAGGGAGACTATACGATGAAGGCGAAAGATTTCATTCTGGCGAGCCTGGTTACGTTGAACCTCTTTCTGCTGGTTTCCGTCGTGGCCGTCGCGATTTCCCAGTCCGAGCCCGAGGCCCGGGCGACCGGGGTCGAGAGTGCGGGATACTACCGCTTGTCGACGATGATGGTCAATGACGATCGGGAAGGGCTGGCGATTGTCGACACGGTGACGAACAAGCTCAAGTTCTACGTTAAGGCCCCCGGCCGGAAGAACTTCGAGCAGTCCGGCGACGCGGTCGACCTGAGCAAAGCCTTCGGGCACTGACCGGGACGTCGAGGGGCATTTCGTGAGAGGTCAAGCGGCGGCAGGGCCGATGGGTCCTGCCGCGCCTGCATGCGGAGCGGCGAATGCCTGATGCGATCCACCGTGTCGGCGATCTGGCGGCGGGGCCGTTGGAAGGCCGCGGGCTCGACCGCGACCAGGCCGAGCAGCTCCGGCCCGTCCTGTCCGAGGACCTTCCGGCCGTCCTCTATTACGCGGATCGTATTCGGCGCCGTCACAGGGGTGATCGCGTTCGCCTGTGCGGCATCCTGGCGGCAAAACTGGGGATGTGCGGAGAGGACTGCGCCTGGTGCGCCCAGTCGTCCCGCCACGAAACCGCCATAGAGCCGTATCCCTTACCCCGCGCGGACGAACTGCTACGCCGAGGCCGTCGGGCCCTGCGTGGTCCTGTCGGGCACCTGGGGCTGGTGACCAGCGGCGCGGCCCCGAGTGCGTCGGAGTTCGAGCGGTTGTGCAAGGTCATCGGCGAACTGGCCGCCGACGGCGCTCGGCCCTGCGCGAGTCTCGGACACCTGGACGAACGGGCCGCCCGGCGGCTTGCCGAGGCCGGCTGCCGGCGATACAACCACAACCTGGAAACGTCCCGCGCGCATTTCCCGAAAGTGGTCACCACGCATACCTACGACGACCGGGTGGCCACCGCTCGGGCCGTCAAGGCCGCCGGCATGGAGCTGTGCTGCGGGGGGCTGTTCGGCATTGGAGAAACCATGGCGGACCGGATTGACTTGGCCCTGGCGGTTCGCGAATTGGGAGCCGACGTCGTCCCGGTGAATTTCTTGAATCCGATCCCTGGCACGCCATTGGCCGATGTCCCTCGGCTCTCCCCGAGGGAGTGCCTGGCCACGCTGGCCATGCTTCGCTTTGTTCTTCCCGACCGTCAAATCACCATGGCAGGTGGGCGGGAGGTGAACCTGCGATCGCTGCAGTCCTGCGTGTTCTATGCCGGCGCGGACGGCCTGATCGCCGGCGACTACCTGACCACGGCCGGCCGCGAAACGGAAGACGACCTCCAAATGATCGCCGACCTGGGTCTGCAGGTGGCGGAAGAACGTTCCGAAACGGACGGCGAGGCAGTTCCCGCCGGTGGCTCGAACCATCATGTCCAGTGACGTGGTGATCGTCGGAATCGGTTGCGTCATCCCGCACGGGGTGGGCAACGAGGCGCTCGACCGTGTCCTTTCGGGGGCCTGCGAAGCCACCTTCCTCGCGAGAGGAAGCGACTACGTGGTGGGCCGGGTGCGTGACGAGTGTCTCACCAACTTTCCCCATCGAAGCAGGGCCGTGTCAATGGCCCTGCGATCGGCCCAAGGCGCCCTTGCCGATGCTGGACTCCGTTACACCAAGCCGGTGCTGCGCGGACCTTCCGGTGCCCTCGCCCCGGAGCGTGTCGCCTGTCTTTTCAGCCTGTCCAAGGGAGACCTGCCTCTGTTCGAGCAGGTGACCTCGGCTTCGAAGGAAGCGGGTGCGCAGCAGTGCTGTCTTCTCGACGGCGATCCCGCGGCGGCGGCCCGCGCCGTGGCGGCCCGTTTCGGGATGAAGAGGTGTGTCTCGGCTCCAGTGACGGCCTGTGCGTCCGGGAACCACGTTCTCGCGCAGGCCGCGCGCCTGATCCGGGATGGGCGGGCCGACGCGGTATTGTGCGGGGCGTCCGAGGCTTCTCTCCACCCGCTCGTGCTGGCGTCCTACGAGAGGCTGGGACTCCTCGCGCCGGCACCGGAGGACCCGCGAAAGACGTGCCGGCCGTTTTCCCGCGAGCGCTCCGGTTTTTACGTGGGGGAAGGGGCGGCCGCCTTCGTCGTCACGTCGGCAGCCGTCGCCCGCCGGGCGGGGCTTCGTCCAAGAGCTGTCCTGCGGGGCTGGGCCGAGGGTGCCTTTGCCGGGGACCTGGTGGCCGTTCCCTCGGACGGCGTGGTGCTGGGGGACGTGATGGCCCTGGCGATCGAGCGGAGTGGGATCCGGTCCGGGGAACTGGACGTCGTCGGGGCCCATGGCACGGCGACACGGGATGGCGACCTGAACGAGACGCGGGCGATTCGCCGGGTCTTGGGTGGCCGGGCCG
>CAZGEE010000138.1:0-5479 GCA_964525035.1 uncultured Anaerolineales bacterium | reverse complement strand
GCCGCGAATGCGGACCGTCCGTTCCTCCGGGCCCTCGCCGAAGCGGAACGGCGTGACCAGGTCGTGCACGATGCTGTTATCGTTGCCCGTGTACAGGGCGATCTCGTCCGCGCGATCCGACTCGGCCACGGCCCGCAACACGTCCAGCGTGCTGTAGACGTTAAACGGCGCCATCTTGATCCCGCGGAGGTTCTCGATCTCCACGAGCTTTCGCCAGAAGGGCTGCGGCAACACCACCCCACCCGCGACCAGCGGAAGGTAGAAGGCAAAGAGTGGCATCACCTTCGCCAGCTCCCGCACATGGTGCAGCATCTCCTGTTCCAGACAGCCCTCGAGCGCCGCCATCGACACGATCGCGTAGTCGAAGCCCAGCCGGCGCGCCGTCTCCGCCTGCTCCAGCGCGTCCGGCAGCGACCCATTGATGCCCGCCATCTTCGCCACGGGCCGCCCCTGCCGCGCGACGCAGGCATCCACCTCCTCGGCGCAGACGCGGAGAACCGGCTCGTACAGGTCGATGCCCGGCCGCCGAATCTCGAACTGCGTGAAGTGCATCCCCACGGCGATGCCGCCGGCACCGGCGTCGAGGTAATAGCGCATCAGGGCCCGCTGGCGCCGCTCGTCGAACCGCCGCTCCGCGTCCAGCGCGAGCGGCGACGCCGGAATGACCGTACCCCGCCGGATCACCTGGTGAACGGACTCGGAAACCTGCTCCGCCATGCCTGCTCCTCAAACAGTGAACGTTCCGGGACTGCCGCCGGGTCCGCGGCGTGTCATGCAGGGTAGCTCACCGGCCCGGGCCGTCGGGCTCCGCTCCCGGCGCCCCCTGCCGTACACGAGGTCCAATGAAAACACGCCCGGAGTCGGTCTGACGGAAAGCAAACGCCCAAGCGCTGCCGGCATCTTACGCCCCGCCCCACGGCCTGTCAATCCGACACGCGCTCGGGCGGCATTGCTGAAGCCGTCGAGACGGCCTGCGCGCGAGGGAAAAGGGCAGACTGAGGAGCCCACCCTTGGAAGGCCCATCGGGGTGATCTTGACCCGCGATGCCTTCGAGCATCGGGGGTCGAGGGCGACCTCCGCGCACAGAAAACGGGCCCGGCAAAAGACCGGACCCGTGAGATCATGGTCGGGGTGACCCCGACCCGCGATGCCTTCGAGCATCGGGGTCGAGGGCGACCTCCGCGCACAGAAAACGGGCCCGGCAAAAGGCCGGACCCGTGAGATCGTGGTCGGGGTGACTGGATTTGAACCAGCGGCCTCCTGCTCCCAAAGCAGGCGCTCTAGCCAAGCTGAGCTACACCCCGATGTTCTCCGAAACGGCTTATCCGCAGTCGGCGATTCTCGCTTGCCGGCCACGGCGCGAGGCCGACAAGGTCGTTACAAGCGTCCTCAGAACCCGCCTTGGTTCTGCACAATGTCCTTCAGCTTCTCATCGACCGTTCCGTCCGGCAGCACGTAGTCGGGCGAAACGTATCCTTCCTGCTCGAAGCGCTGCTTTCGCACGCAGCCCTCGCCGCCGTTGAGACAGTACTGCTCAATCCACTTCTTATCGAGCAGTCCCCGGTCGCAGGCGCGTTTCATGCCGGACGTCACATCGTACCACCTGCACACGTTGCTCTTCGACACGATCAACTCCTTCTCTTCCCCCTTTTTCCAGCGTCCTCGAAACCTTCGAACTTCAAGTATAGCACCGAGGCATCGGGCGCACCAGAGCGAAAAGGCGGTGCTCGCGTTAAGCGCGAGAGGAACCGGTGAAACGCGAAATAGCGCGGCCTACCCCCTTGACGCCTCGCCGGGTTCACGGCAGAATACGCAGGTCCCCACGACGGCTTTCCCCCGGGGTTCTCGCGGTCCGAGCGCACGATGGCCTGCACCTGCCCTCACCGGTTCGAAGGTACGAGAGGCGCCGGGGTGCCGCGTTGCGAGATGTCCCGTACCGGTGCAGGCCCTTCATTGCGAAGCCAGGAGATTGCAGGATGGGTGAAACGGCTACCGGCGTGTTGACGCTTTCTCAGAAGGGCGGCGGAGTTCTGCGCGATCCGGCCCGCTCGTTCCAGCCCAGGCCGTCCGACGTCCAGGTTCCTCGGAACCTTGTGCGGCAACACGGCCTCGTCGAAGGGGCAGCGGTCACGGGCACGGTCCGGAAGAACGGTCGACGCCGGGAACTCGTGGACGTCGTCTCCGTATGCGGGCTGAAGCCGGAGGACTTCTACCACCGCCAGGCGTTCAAGGAGCTGACCGCGCTGACTCCCGTCGAGCGTTTCCACCTCGAGGCCGCCGGCGAGTTGAGCATGCGCGTGGTCGACCTCGTGGCGCCCCTGGGCAAGGGGTCGCGCTGCCTGGTGGTCTCGCCGCCGAAGGCGGGCAAAACGGTTTTGCTGGAGCAGATCGCCGCGGGCATCCGGGCGGACGATCCCGACGCCCGGATCGTGGCCTTGCTGGTGGACGAACGCCCGGAGGAAGTGACCCACTTCCGGCGCGCGACCCAGGCCGAGGTGCTGGCCAGCAGCAACGACCAGGACACCCAGGAGCACGTCAGGCTGACCGAACTGGCGATGGCCCATATCCGGGCGGAGCTCGAATGCGGCCGGGACATCGTCGTGCTGATCGACAGCCTGACCCGGATGGCCCGAGCGTTTAACCTCGGGACCCGCGGCCGGGGCCGGACCATGTCCGGCGGAGTCGAGGCCGGCGCGTTGGAGATTCCCCGGCGGTTCTTCGGCCTGGCCCGCAACGCCGAAGAGGGCGGGTCGGTCACGATCGTGGGCACCGTCCTCGTCGACACGGGTTCGCGGATGGACCAGCTCATTTTCGAGGAGTTCAAGGGCACCGGCAACAGCGAGATCGTCCTGGACCGTCGCCTAGCCGAGTCGCGGATCTTTCCGGCGATCGACATCGCCGCCAGCGGGACGCGCCGCGAGGAGGAGCTGTTCGGGCCGGACCGGATGCCGCGAGTCGCAGCGATCCGCAAGGCGCTCTCGGGCCTGAAGCCCGACCGGGCGGTGACCACGCTTCTTGATCGCCTCGGGAAGACAGCTTCGAACGAGGCATTTCTTCAAGACCTGCCTTCGGTTTCCTAGCGAGCCAGCCGGTCGAAGGGCTTTGCCGCAGACCCTTGAGCGGTGGCGGTTCCTTCAAGGTGCCCGGGAGGCCGGCTCCCTCGACCCCGGCCTGCGGAGGCAAAAGGGGAGAGCGGCCTGGGAAAAGGCCGGTTGTATACAAAAATCCCGGGAAATTAATCCCGAAGCTTGCCATTTCAAAATGATATAACTTCCACTCTGACAAAATCTTAGCCCCAACGTTGCTCGCGGACCCCCCAGAGGGAAACCTCGGGAAAATTTGCTTTTTGGCGGAGATTCGGGTATTTTTTCAGCGGGAGTTTTGGTGATCTGCTGGGGTCGCCCCAGAGCACGAATCCCAGCACGGGCTGCGGTGGCCGAGCCGGCGACGTCGCTTCCTCTCCGGGCAGGTCCGGCAAAGGAGCCGCTCCCAACACGCTGTAGCAATGCAGAAACTGTGGCCAATGCCCGGGCAGGACCTGGAGGGGTCCTGACGCGGGGGTGAACCGGTCGGCAAACCATATTCTGGGGGGTCGGAACCATGCGGTTGCGGGGAATGAGGTACGGGATTGTTGCGCTCACTGCTGCGCTTGTGATGGGCACGGGATTGACTGCCCAGGGGGCTCCTCTGGTAGGGGATTACGACAGTGAGGAGCTGCCCGGCAATGTTCTAATGGGCCGGTGGTCCCAGGGGTACATCCTGGGCGACTGGAACGCCGTGGGCAACGGGGCCCACGCGGCCAGTTGGGACGGGCTCACGCTCGGCGGACAGTGGGAACTCAGCGGGGCGACGATTGCATCCACGTCGACGCTCTATACCAATCCGACGACCGGCGTTGTCGTCATGGAGCGAATCTTTGACGTCTCCACCGCACAGCTCGCCCTGAAAGACACCGGGCCCTGGTGGAACGCGGGCGATCCGGGCACCGAGTACATCGTGAACCTGACGAGCTACGAACAGACCCTGGTGGCCACCGTGGACCCCATAGGCGGCGGCATTGTCAACGCCACGTCGGTCGAGGCATTCGCCGGAACGTTCCAGAACTACCCGGGCCAGGAGGTCGTCGGCGGCCACACGGTCGGCGTGTACGAGAGCAGCGGACCGGTGGTTCCCGCCGACTATCCTTCTTTCGCAGGGCATCCGCCGGCGGACATCACGGGAGGCTCCTGGGGTGTGGTTGAAGGTACGCGCTTTACGATCTCACCGGTGATTCCGGAACCGGCCACCATGGGGCTTGTCGGATTCGGCCTCGCGATCATGGCCGTGGCGACTCGGCCCGTCCGGCGCAGGGCAGAGAAGGCCTGAACCCGGAGCAGTCCGACACCATGTGAATTCGAAGGGCCGTGCTCTTGAGGGCACGGCCTTTCCTTTGCGCCGGGCAGCAATGCAGCCACGCTGTCAGCCGACCGGCCGAGTACCATGGTAATCCAGACCGGTCTCCTGTGAGGACCGCTTGTCCGCTGAACGCGCCGGCCCGCAGTGAAACGGACCTATTTCCGCCGGCACATTTCAGCGAACTGCGACGGGGACAAACCCCCGTGCCGCTTGAAGGTCCGGCTGAAGTAGTGAAGTGAATGGAACCCCACCTCGCGCGCCACGTCCGAGACGCGCCGGCCCTCGGCCAGCAACCGTCGGGCGCTGCGAAGGCGAATCTCGATCTGGTACTGGATCGGTGATCGTCCAAGGTACCGCCGGAACAGCGACGCCAGGTAGCTGGCACTGAGATCGGCGTGCTCGGCAATCTCCTCGAGCGTTAGATCGCGCCGGTTGCACCGAACCACATAGTCTCGGGCCCGGATCAGCTTCGTGTACCCGGGCGGTCGATGCTCGTGCCCGCGGCCCCGCAAAGTTTCGAACACGATCTCCAGGATACGGAGCATCAGCGATTTCATCCGCAGGGTATACCCTTCGGGTCGCATCGTAAACGCGTCGAAGAGGTCGGCGAATAGCGGAGCCAGCCGTACCTGGTGCCTCATCGACATCTTCGCCGGCCAGCGGTCCGCAAGCAACGGGGCGAAGCCCGCCGGGTCCTCGCCGAAAGGCAGCACGTGGACGAAGTAGAGCACGAACGGGTCACGGTCGTCGGTTCGCTCCTCGCGGAAACGCTGCCCCGGCATGATGGCGACGAGGTCGCCCGCGCCGAAGCGCACCCAGCGGTCGTCGATCCGCACGGCGCCCCTGCCCCGGGTGACGTACCAGAGGTCGAAATCGCGGATCAGGGTGCGGCGAGGCCGGAAATGCCAGCCGGGCTCCGCCTGCTGGAATCCTTCAACCCGCACGCGAGGGCCCACGGCTTCGTAGAACGACTCGCTCCAGATTTCAGGCTTTTTTTCCGGCATTTCAGCACCTTCGCCAACAAGTACCGATACGGCTGGATCCGAACTGGGACTTTGAAATCCCTTCCGCAGACAACTTCCCG
>CAZGEE010000137.1:4354-5500 GCA_964525035.1 uncultured Anaerolineales bacterium | reverse complement strand
CGGTGATCGTCGTCCTCTTGAGGCCCATGTGGATCGTTGCCGGATCGCGCCACGAACGGCCTCTGCTGGTCGTTCTGCGCGACGTCTCGCGAAGCATGGCAATTGCCGACGCGGCCCCGGCGGCGGGAGAACCCTCGGAAGAGTCGGACAGGATGCCCAGGCACCGGGCGGTTGAGCGGGACCTGGCCGGGCAGACCGAGCTTCTGGAAAGACTGGCGCAAAGATTCCGCTTGCGGACGTACGGTTTCGGTGAAGGGCTGGAGCCGCTCGGCTCGGCGCCTGCCGGATCGACGGAGAATCTCGATCCGGCGTTGGCCGCGCGGCGCGAGGTGGAAGCGCTTCAGAGTCCCGCTAAGCCCGACGGGGCCTGCACACGGCTGGGCGACGCGCTGAAGGAGGTTTTCGACGAGGTGCGTCGGCGTCCGGCTGCCGGCGTCCTGATCCTGAGTGACGGCTCGGCCAACACGTCGCGGTTCCCGCCGGAGGATGCCGCCCGGCTTTTCGCAAAACGCGGCCTGCCCATCGACGCGATAGGGTACGGGTCTCCGCAGCCCTCCGGCGCGGTCCGCGACAGCGTGGCTCGGGACATCGAGGCCAAGCAGCGGGTCTTCGTGGGCAACCGCATCGAGGTCGGCGCGGAGTACCTTTTTCACGGCCTCAAGGGCGAAAAGGTCGAGCTGCGCCTTCTGGCGGACGGCCGGGAGGTGGGCCGGCGGGCGGTGGAGGTTCCCGAGTTCGGTCACGTCCAACGAGTTCGCATTCCGTACCGCGCCGAGGAGCCCGGAACCCACAAACTGGAATTCCGGGCGGTTCCCGTCGAAGGCGAGGCGGTGCTCGAAAACAACCGTATCACGACGTTCGTCGACGCAGTGAAGGGAGGGATCAAGATACTCCTCGTCCAGCGATCTCCCCTTACGGAGGGGCGATTCATCTTCGCCGCGCTCCGGCGGGCGGGCGAATTCGATTGTGAAAGCGTGGTCCTCAATTCCCGCGCAGCAGGGCAGCCCCGGTTGCCGCACACGCCGGAAGGGTGGGCGCAGTACGTGGCCGTGGTGTTCGTCGACGTGGCGCGGCAGGACCTGACGCCCGCGCAGCAGTCGAGTCTGGCCTCGGCCATCGGTGAGCAGGGGACGGGCTTTCTCATGA
>CAZGEE010000137.1:0-4344 GCA_964525035.1 uncultured Anaerolineales bacterium | reverse complement strand
GGGAGCACGCCTTCGCTGAGGGTGGATACGGGGACGGCCCCCTGGCGGAGGCCCTTCCGGTTCGGCTGTCCTCCGGCCGGGGAGTTATGGAGAAACCGCTTCGTTTCCGCCCCACGGCGGCCGGGCTCCAGACGGGAATTCTCAGTCTCGAGGACCGTCCCGCGGAAACGGAACGAGCGTGGCGCGAATTCCCGCCCCTCCGGTGGGCCGGCGACATCGGTCGGCCCAAGAGCACGGCGGAAGTACTGGCGACCGCGGAAGAGGGAGAGCCGCTGCTCGTGGTCGGCCAATACCAGAAAGGACGTGTGGCCGCGCTGGCAATCGGCTCCACGTGGCGCTGGCAACTCGGCGGCAGCGAGGAGCCCCCGGGGAAGTATTTCCGCCGGTTTTGGTGCCAGCTCCTCTTGTACCTCGTGGGGCAGGACCCGGGAACGCGGAACAATGTCTGGGTGATGACGGATCGCAGCCGTTACAGCATGTTGGGCCTGGCGCATGAGGGGAAAACGGTCCGGGTGACTGCCGGAGTGAGCGACGGCCGAGGAACGCCCCTGCGGGACGCCACGTGCACGCTGAACGTGACCGGCCCGGACGGGGAAACCCGGCCGGTGGCGCTCCGTGCTCGTGTGGACGTCTACGAGGCCCTGCTCGAGGCGAACCGCCTCGGGGAATACAAGGTGGAACTGACAACCTTCCGGGGCGGGGAAAAAATCGGGAGTGCGGATACCCGGTTCGTCGTGTATCGTCCGGACGTGGAGCTGGAGCGGCCGGAGGCAAACCTCGATGGACTGAAGTCGCTTTGCAAGGCGACCGGGGGAAACTTCGCCGCACGGAGCGGGATGGCGGGGTTGCTGGCCGAGATCCTCCACCGGGACGTCCCGGAGACGGTTCACGTGGAGGAGCAAGTGCCGCTGTGGGATAACCGGTATGTTCTGGTTTTGTTCGCGGCCTTTCTCGCGGCCGAGTGGGTGGTGAGGAAGCGACTGGGCCTGGTCTGAGGAAGGGGCTCAAAAAAGGCCGACGGTGTGGATAATCTGTTGCAAAACAGCTTTCCGGGGGGGTATAATCGTTTTTCGTCGATGAAGCCGGGACAAGCCAGCGAAGGGACCGACCGATGAGCGGCAGGAGAGCGTGGCGCGTAATCGGGTTGGCGGCCGCCGGCATGCTACTGGTCATGGTCGTCGTAGGCCTTTCGCTGCGGGCCCAGGACTCGGCTTCCGCCGAACCGGGGAGCCGAGCGGAGGGTGGCGCGGACCGGTTTACCCTGGTGGCGGGCCCTCATGGGTCGGACCGGACGCTGGCGTTCCTTGTCGACTCTGAAACGATGCGGCTGCTCGTCTACCAGGTCGAAGCGAGGAAATCCAAGTTGAAGCTGTTGGCCGTGAGGGATATCTCTTATGACGTGCAACTCGCGCACTGGAACAATGCGAAGCCGTTGCCCGAGGAGATACGGGAGGCGTTGGAGTCGGGAGAAACGGTCGCCCCGGAGTAGGTTGGATGCGGGTGAGTATTTTGCGTATAACAAGTGACGGAGCAGTGAAGAAGGGTCGCTGGATTCCAGGAGCTTTTTGAGCGAGGAGTGAGCCGTGGAAAAGTATATCACGATTGAACA
The DNA here is from genome assembly GCA_964525035.1 of uncultured Anaerolineales bacterium. GTDB lineage: Bacteria > Planctomycetota > Phycisphaerae > FEN-1346 > JAACEH01 > CAZGEE01. Next base: position 2,735 of record CAZGEE010000137.1, on the reverse strand, counting down.
AGCCGCCGAGAAGCTCGGCAAGAGTGTCGAGGAGGTCCGCGAGTTGATGAACAGCGGTCAGCTTCGCGGCGTAATGGCCGACGGGAACTTCAAGTTCAAGGAGGCCGACGTCAACGCTCTGGCGGGAGAGGGCGGCGGGGCGCAGGAACAGGGGGCCCCGCAGCAGGGTGAGGAGCAGCAGGAAGAAGCCAAAGAGAAGGAAGACACCCTGATGAGCCTCGACGCCGACGTCGTCTTCCCGGAGGGCGAGAAGGATCAGGAAGCCGACGCCGCGGCGGAAACGTGGATTGCCGCCGACATGGAGAACGTTTTCGAGAGTGAGGACTTCAAGCCCGAGGGGCAACAGGGCCGGGGCGAGGAAGCCGGCCAGGCCAAGGAACTTGAGCCGGGACCGTTGCCCTTGAGCCCGGAAAAGGACGACACGGCCCTTGGGACCGTCCTCATGGAGGAGGAAGGCGAGGGCGGTGCCGAAGAGGGCGCCGAGGAGCCGGTCGTCTCGATCGACCCGGAATCGGGCATCGCGACCATCGCGTCGCCGACGCCTGGTGTGAGCCGAACGCACATGATCATGGTCAACGAGCCCGAGCCGCGTCACAAGGCGTTTACGCCCCTGCTGGTGATCGCGTTCGTGGCCGTGGCGTTCTCACTGCTCACGTTGTGGGCGCAGGTCATGAACCTGCCCATCCTTCCGGGCTACGTCGAGACGGTGGGAGATAACCTGGCCATTTTCGTCGGAGCCGGGCTGGGCGTGGCCCTGATCACGGGCCTGATCGGCTACGTTCTGGACCGCCAGAAGGCCAGCGCCGAGGCGGCCGCCGCGCGGATGGGGCGGCGGTAGGACCGAGTCGAGACCGCCTGGTGGTGTCTGGGGGGCAGGATAGACCTGCATGTGGCCCCAGGGTGCGAACCGGTGCCGTCAATCTGACTGCTGACCCGGGAAAGGAGCCGATTCCATGAGAGTCCTCGAGATGGTGGGCAAAGTGGCGTTGGTAGCTGTCGTACTGGTCATGATGAGCGGGTGCTGTGCGGACCAGGACAAGAAGATCCGGAGCCTGACCATCATGAACAGGCAGCTCAACAAGGACATGGTGGAGAAGAAGGCGAAGATCGCCCGCCTGGAGGAACGAATCGCCTCCCTTCAGGCCAGCATTAAGAGCTACGAGGACCTCATCCAGGCCAAGGCCGACGCGAATCAGAACCTTCGAGACCAGATCGCCATGCTCGAGAAGAGCCTGGACGAGCGGAACAAGGAGTACCAGGCGCTCGTCGATAAGGTCGCCGGAATGGGCGGGGGAGGAACGCGCGGCATTCCGGAACCGGTCGGCCAGCTCCTTCACCAGTTGCGCGAAACCTACCCGGGACTTTTCACCTTTGACGAGGCGTCGGGGCGGCTCCGTTTCGGCTCCGACGTGACGTTCGACCTGGGCAAGGCCGCGGTGAAGCCGAAGGCACGCGAAGCCTTGACGAAGCTCGCCGCAATCCTGAATCAGGAAGAGGCCATGCCGCTGCGAATCGAGATCGTCGGCCACACGTGCAATACGCCGATCGTGCGCCCCGAGACCAAGGAGAAGTTCCCGACCAACCAGGTCCTCTCGGAGGCGCGGGCCGAGGCCGTCGCGAGCGTACTGACGGGCAACGGTGTGGACGTCTCGCGGGTGACCACGCGGGGAATGGGCGAGAGCCAGCCGCTCGCTCCGAACACGTCGAAGGCCAACAAGGCGCGGAATCGCCGGGTGGAGATATTCCTCAGTATGCCCTGACCGGACCCGGTCGCCGCACGTTCGAAAGAGAAAAAAGCCCTGCGTCCCGAGGATGCAGGGCTTTCCTTTCGCCGCCTTGTCGGTTCCGCGACATCCCGGCTACTCTCGCTCGTCGCCGCTACAGCTCGCGGGCCAGGTCGAGGTAGGTCCGCAGATGCGCCTCCACTTCCTTCAGCGTGTCCCCGCCGGTTTTCTCGAGCAGGGCGCGGGCCAGCTCGAAGGCCACGACGTTCTCGCCGACCACGCTGGCCGCCGGCACCGCGCAGACGTCGCTCCGCTCCCGCGACGCCTTGTGAGCGCGCTTGCTGCGTATATCGATCGAGGCCAGCGGCCGCGTGAGCGTTGCGATAGGCTTCATGGCCGCCCGGATCGTAATGGGCTGACCGTTGCTGATCCCCGCCTCGATGCCCCCGGCGTTGTTGCTCCCGCGCGCGTAGCCCAGCGTGGGCGTCGCACGGCCGGCCGGTTCGAAGCTCACCTCGTCGTGCACCTCGCTGCCGGGTGCCGCGGCCGCCCGGAAGCCCAGGCCGATCTCGACGCCCTTGATGGCCGGGATGCTCATCAGCTCCGCCGCCAACCGGCCGTCGAGCCGCCGGTCGGACGAGACGTGTGAACCCAGGCCCGGCGGAACCCCGGTGGCCACCACTTCGAAAACCCCGCCCAGCGTGTCGCCCCGGTCGCGGGCCGCGTCGATGGCCTCGGTCATTCGTCGGCCCGCGGCGGAGTCCAGGGTGTAAACCGGGCTGGCGTTTCGCACGCGCTTCCAGCTCTTCGGATCGGGCCGCCGCTCGGCCGCGACGTCGCCGAGGGAGACCACGTGCCCGAACACCTCGATGCCGACCCGTTCCAGCAGCGACCGCACGAACGCGCCCGCGCTGACGCGCGCAGCCGTCTCGCGCGCGCTGGCGCGCTCCAGGATGTCGCGCATGTCGCGCGTGAGGTACTTCAGTCCGCCGGCCAGGTCGCCGTGCCCGG
>CAZGEE010000136.1:0-5505 GCA_964525035.1 uncultured Anaerolineales bacterium | reverse complement strand
TATTCCTTCCAAAGCAGGAGCACCTGCGGGCTGCTCAGGCGGTTGATGGTGTTGCGGTCGATCCGGACCAGCGGGCGGTTCTTCGTCTGGGCCGATGCATTGAGCAGGTCAAGCAGGCCGATGCGGGGCCGGTTATATTGGACCACCTTGGCCTCGGCGAGGCCGGCCATGTTCTTCGCTTCATCAACGGCCTCCTCGAAGAACCCGATCCGGTCGATCAGTCCGCGGTCCAGGGCGTCCTTGGCGGAGAACACCCGGCCGTCGGCGAGGTCGCGGACTTCCCTTTCCGACAGGTCGGTCCGTCCCTCGTTGACCACGCTGACGAACCGTTCATACATCGGCTCGATCAGCGTGGTCTCGAAGTACTGTTGTTCCTCCGGGGTCATCGCGCGGAAGGGGTTCCCGACGTCCTTGTACGGGCCGCTCTTGAACGTGTAGACCGTGATGCCGAGCTTGTCGCGCATGAGTTCCTGGACGTTCATGATCTGGCCGATGACGCCGATCGAGCCGGTGATGCAGGTCGGTTGGGCGACGATCTTCTGCCCGGCCATGCTGACGTAGTAGCCCCCCGAGGCCGCGACGGAGCCCATGTGGACGACGATCGGTTTCTGCGTCTCGTCACGCAGCTTTTTCAGTTCGTGGAGCATCATGTCCGAGGCGGTGGCCCCGCCGCCGGGCGAGTCCACCTTCAGCACGACGGCCTTGACGCGATCGTCCTGCATGGCCCGTTCGACCTGGCGGCTGAGGAAGTAATAGTCGGTACCCTCCGGTCCGCCCCATCCGCCGCTCGGGGCCTGGGAGATGAAGCCCTCGACACGCACCACGGCGACCTTGTCCGACGTGTCGGCCTCCTGGAGCACCACCTCGGGCAGGGGGCGCAGCCGGGCCCCGCCTGCGCCGACCGTCTCGAACTGCATCGCGATCGCCGCGAGCAGCGCCACGTTGAGCACCACGCTGCCCAGCAAAAGCAGGGCGAGAATCCACGATCCCAGGCATCCCCGCCGACGCGGCGGTGGTTCCCCCGCGCCCGGCGGCGGACCGGACGAAGAAGGTCCGGGCTGATTGCCCGTTTCGAACCGCGGCCGGTCGGGACGTTCCTGCCCATTCTGATTCAAGTAGCTCATCGCCACCTCCCATCATGGTTCCACTGAAGGCACCAGGCGTGCGGCTCGGCACCGCTTCGCTCGCTCTCTCCCGCACCCATTATGGGCTTTCGTCCTTTCGTCGCCACTTCTTCCTGGCCTTGAGGAGGGCCTCCGTCGTCGAGGGTTCCTCGTCGGCCTTTTCGGCGGCACCGGACCCCGCGGGGCGCAGCGGGGCCGGTTCCCCGTCCTCCGGAAGATCGTCACCTCGTTCCCCCGGGGAAAGCAGGGGCTCTCGGTTGCCGTCCTCGCCTGCCGACTCGGCGAGCTCCTTCTCCTTTCTCCGCCACAGTCCCTCGCGGGCCCGGCGCAGGTGCGACACCACGCCGCCCGCGGCCTGGCCCGGTTTGCGTTCGGCGGCCCGGCGGCGCGCGGGCAGGACCAGCCGGCGGGTCGCCACGTCCGCCACCAGCAACCCGACCGCCACGCAGAGCAGGGGCGTCCAGATGCTCCGCAGCGCGCTGACGCGCAGGGGCTTCCGGGTGAACGTCCCGGCCAGGCGGTCCAGTTCCGCGTAGCGCCCGCCCGAGACGTCGGCGAGCCGATTCAGCAGCACCGTGTCGGGTTCCATGTCGCGATACTCCGGCGGGTAGCTGAGCACGGCGCCGGCGGAATCGACGATGGTGTCGCCGCGATCCTCGTCCACGACGACGATCTGGTAGGCGCTGCCGGCGGCCCGGGCGTCGAACCGTCCGGCGTATCGGCCGGGGCCGACCTGGTGGAGGCGAACCGTCTCCGTTTCGACGGACGGGTCGGGCGAGATCACGCGGGCCGAGAGGCTCTTGCCGTTGATATACTCGCCGTTGCTTCCGATGGCGTCGGCGAAAATGCCGATCCGGTTGCCGTCGACGACCGTTTGCGTCTGAACGTTGCCGTGCCGGGTGTCGCGCATCGTCCAGCGGACCAGTTGTCCCCAGAACCGGCCGAACTCGGCCCAGCCGGTCCAGTCCCGGGCCCAGCGCTCCTTGGCGTCGCTGGTGAAGGCCACGGCCTTGCCCAGCCCGAACCGCCACCGGGCCAAGAGGGGCTCGTCGTCGGGGCCGACCAGGAGGATTTCCCCCTTGGGTCGCGGCATGGTGGCCACGTACCCGTACAGCGGCGGAGCCTGCTTCCAGTTGATGTTGTCGATGACCTCGGCCCGGGCCACGCGCAAGGGGCGAAAGCCCTCGTCGACCTCGACGATCGCGTTGCGGCTGACGATGTAGGTGTCCTTGGTGAAGATCTCCGGCAGTCGGCGGGCATCGTCGGTCAGGTAGAATCGCCCGCCGCCGCGCCGCTCGGCCAGTGTGCGGAGGAAGCCCACGTCCGGGTCCCCCGGGGTGCCCAGTCCGACGGCCGTCAGGGTGATCTTGTTCCGGTTGCGCTCCTCGCGGGCCATGGCGAAGCAGCCGTTCTGCTGTTCGCTGTCGCGGGCATCGGCGAACAGGATGACGTGGCGCGTCTGGGCCCGGGCGCTCCGCAGTTCCTTGTACGCGGCGTGGAGACCGGTCTTGACCATGATCCCGCCTCCGCCCGGGCGGTTCCGAAGCACGTCGCGAATCAGGCGGCTCTTGGCCCCCGCGTCCATGGGACGAAGCTTCCCGCCGACCCACTTGGGGGCGGTGTCGGTCATGCAGACCGCCGCCTGGTCGTAGCTCTCCAGCAGCTTGATGGCCTCGGCGCAGGCCTGGTTGGCCAGGTCCATCTTGGTCTTGTTCCCGGCAACCGCCATGCCCATGCTGCCCGACTGGTCGACCACGATCACCAGCGCCATGCTGGCCAGGTGTCGTTCGCGGTCCAGGTGAAGGCTGACCGGCAGGGTCTCCTCCACGGCGGTGTCCACGTAGCCGCCGGTGGTCAGGCTCTTTTCTCCGCCGATCATGATCAGCCCGCCGCCGTAGTCCTCGACGTAGGTTTGCAGGGCGCTCATCTGGCTCCGGTTCATGGCGCTGGCCGGGATGTCGCTCAGCAGGATGCAATCGTAGCGGCACATGGCCTCCAGGGTCTGGGGCACGGACACCGTGGAGCCGGTCTCGAGAGTGAACCCGCCGCGCGACCGGGAGGCCGAGCGCCTCAGCGCGCGGGTCAGGTGGTCGGCGTGTTCGGGATAGCCTTCGAGGTAGAGCACGCGCGCCTGGCCGTAGACCTGCGTATAGGCCAGCCCGGTGTTGTTGACCGGCAGGGTATCGGCGCCCGCGGGGGGTTCGACCAACACCTCGTAGCGATGGAAGCCCGGATCCTCGATGGCGTCGCCGGTCAGGCGGACCACGTTGGGCCCGGGCTTCAGGGCGACGCGTCCCTCGGCGATCGGTTCGTGGTCGCGGAACACCTTGACTCCGACGTCCGCGGCGACGGTGGACCGGATATTCGCCTTGAGCTGGACCGGCTGCGAGGGCCGTGCCCGGCCCGGGACGATCACGTCGTCGACGAGGACCTCGGCGTCGTAGGCGGGCGCCAGCGGGGCGGTCACGATGTCCACGTGGTTCGCGCCCGCATTGCGGGCCTGGCGGACGGCGTCTCCGAGGTTCTGGTTGCCGTCGCTGAGCAGGACGATGCGTTTCTGGCACCCGGACGGGAACTGGCTGGCGGCGAAGCGGATGGCCCGGCCGAGGTCGCTGAAGTCGGCGATCTGCGGATCCAGGGGCGCCAGGTCGAAGTCACTTTTCGGCCCCATGGCTTGGCGGAGCACGGGGCGGTGGCCGAAGACGATGACCCCGAACCGGTCGTCCTCGCCCATCTGGCGGACTTCCGCCCGGATACGGCGTTCGGCCGTCTCGAGCGCCTCGGGCCCGACGCTCTTGGAGCCGTCCACGAGGAAGAACACGCACAGCTCGTCGCTGCGGCGCTGGAGGCGCACGTCGGCCAGGGCCAAGACCATCATCAGCACCAGCAGGACCCGCACCGCCGTGGAAAGCCACCAGCGCCCCCCGCGCAGCGGCGCCCGTGTCCTCCACGCAAGGTAGAGGATCGGCAGGAGGACTACCAGGAGTCCCAGGGCCCACGGCCGGCCGATCTCAACAGGCAGGTTCATGCTTCGTCCCGGAACCGCGTTCCGCACCCGATCGCGTCACCGGAACGTGATTATAAGTTTACGGCCAGACTCGGTCAATCGAGCCGCTTGACACCGCGCAGGGCCGCACCTACGATTGGCCTCAACAGGGGGATACCAGGGTTCCCGGTGAAAGGGTGAATCATGAGCAGCGGAAAGGAAAAGCGAGCGCGGCTGCAGCGCGCCATGAGCGGGGAGCCGGTGGACCGGCTGCCGATCAGCCTCTGGCGGCACTTCTACGTGGAGGAGACGGCGGTCGAGCCACTCGCGGCCCGGCTCGCCCAGTGGCACCGCCGGTTCGACTTCGATTTTGTGAAGATCAACGTCCGCGCGCAGTACCACACCGAGGGTTGGGGCGCCCAATACCGCTACTCGGGTGAGGAACACGTGAAACCGGAACCGGTGAGCCGGCCGGTGGAGGGGCCTAAGGACTTCGCCGAGCTCGACGTGCTCGACCCGTGGTCCTGGCCGCTCGGCGAAATGCTGGAGTTGATCAAGAAGCTCCGCGGCGACCTCGGGCCGGACGAGGTTCTGCTGATGACGGTGTTCAACCCGATGAGCATCGCCCTGGACCTGGCGGGCGGTCCCGATCGCCTGGCCGCCGCCATCAAGGAGGACACGAAGTCGGTGCACAAGGGCCTCCGGGCGATTACCGACACGTTCCGGGACTTCGCAACGGGATGTCTCGATCAGGGAGCCGACGGGCTGTTCTTCGCGACGACCGCCGCGGCCACGGCGGAGAACTTCGCGCTGGAGCAGTACGAGGAATTCGGCCGGCCTTACGACCTGGAGGTGCTGGACGCGGCCGGCGGCGCATTCATGAACATGCTCCACGTCTGCAAGGAGCGGTCTTTTGTCAGGCAGCTCGGCGACTATCCCGTCCAGGCGGTCAACTGGGACACGAATCACGAGAGCACGCCGACACTGATGGAGATGCGGGGCGCGGCCATGGGGAAGGCCCTGGTCGGCGGGCTCTCGCGTGAGTTGTTCGATCGGCCCGGTGTGGAGGAGACGCTTGTGCAGGAGCTGGCGGCCGCGCGGGCGCAGATGAACGACCGGTTGTTCATCGCGGGCTCGACGTGCACGATTCCCACCACCACGCGAGAGGAGAACATCGACGCGGTGTGCCGGGTGGTGCGCGGCGAGGGCTGATGCCGGGGAAAGGGAAGGCATGGCGAGCGAACCGAAGCAGGTGACCATCTACGGGGCGGACTGGTGCCCGGACTGCGACCGCGTAAAACGGTTTCTGCTGGAACGGTCCGTCGATTTCGAATACGTCAACATCGACGGGGACGATCAGGGGCGAGAGCGGGCGATTGAGCTGGCCGGCGGCAA
>CAZGEE010000135.1:0-5515 GCA_964525035.1 uncultured Anaerolineales bacterium | reverse complement strand
TGGCGTTCCGCCAACAGTTGGCGACGCAAAGACTCCACGTCGGAGGCTTCGGCCCGGCGATCCGTTCTTTCGCCCTCATTGGGCGACACAGGCGGGGCCCCCGACGCGTCCGGCGGGCTTGCGGCCGCTCTTCTTGCCGGCCTCAGGACCGCCGGGTCGAACGGTTCACCGCGCTTCGTCGGCGTGCCGGACTCGTGGGCGGCGGCACCGCCAGTGGATCCAGGATTGCCGGATCGAGCGCCAGGCCCCGCGTCCTCGCCCGGGCCGTCGCCTCCCGGTTCGTTCGACGGATCCGGCGAGGCGAACGGGTCCGTGGGCGCGAAGGCGGTGTCCCCCGGCCCGTGAACTTCCACCACGAACTCGGCGAGGCCGACGGCGAGTTTCTCGCCTCCGGTGAGCCACGCTTCCAGGACGGGCCGCGCGTCGACCCGGATGCCCGTGCGGCTGCCCAGGTCGCGTACCACGATTCCGCCGGGGCATCGGACCAACAGGGCGTGGGTTCGGCTGACCTGGTCCCCTGTGAGTTGGATCGGGCACGGGTCGCCTCGGCCGACGAGGGTGGCCAGCCGATCCAGCGCGTACTGTCGGCCGATTGTGGTGTCGCGAAGGCTTGCAGCCACGGGTTCTTCGCGCTCGGCCGCAGAGCCCTCGACGCGGACCTCGAAGCCGACGTCCCCCAACTGGACGCGGTCTCCGCTGTTCAGCGGGGCATCCCGGACGGGCTCGCCGTTGACGCGGGTTCCGTTACTGCTGTCGAGGTCGCACAGCCAGGGGCCGTCCTCGCGTCGGACGAGGCAGGCGTGGACTTCGCTGACCGAGGGGCGGTCGATCCGGACGTCGCACCGGTCGGCCCGTCCGAGGAGCGTGATTCGCCGCTCTCCGCGAATCGACGGGACTTGGTCGTCGAGGCTTTCGAGAATGAATTCCGGGAGGGCGTTTGCGTTGTCCATCGTCGGTTACCTGGGGGCGCTTGAATTCAGGGGACGAACAGCGTATTATAATCCGCCGGATCGGCCGTTACAAGTGACGCCTGGAGCGGCGCTTGCGCTTTGCTCCCGGGTTGTTCTTCGTCCGGGGAGGGGAAGCCCTTTGGCGTACCTGATCGACCTGCATACCCACACCGTCGAAGGCAGCAGTTGCGCCAGCCAGACCGCGGAAGAATTGATTTCCCAGGCAGAGGAGGTCGGGCTCGACGGCGTCGTGGTGACCGACCACAACGTGATCGACGGCGCCCTGAAGGCCCAGCGCCTGAGCCGCCGGCGGAACGTCCGGGTTTTCGTCGGCGTGGAAGTGCTGACCGAGGAACTCGGGGACATCCTGGTTTATGGGCTCCGGGAAAGCTTCCCGGATGCCCCGGTGAGTTTTCGTCGGCTGGCGAAACAGGCGGAACGGGCCGGGGCGGTGATGTATGCCGCGCACCCTTTCCGGCGCCACGCGCGCAACGCGATGTGGAGCTACTTCGAGGAGATCGGGTTCGACTGGCGCCGGGAAATCGAGTTGCCCGACCCCCTTCAGTCACTGGCCGGCGTCGAGGTCTCCAACGGCGGGGCCACGCCGAAGGAGAACGAGGAAGCGGCCGTGTTCGCGGCGCGGTTCCGGCTGCGCGGGATTGCCGGCTCGGACGCGCACGGGCAGTGGCGCGTGGGGTGGAGCGCCACCGATTTCGAATACGAAATCCAGGACGAAGGGCAACTCGTCGAGGCGTTGCAACTGGGGTGGTTCCGCGTGAGCCGCAACCAGAGCGAGTTCGACACGGAGGCGGAACGCCGTCGGCATCTGAAGGCCATGGCCCGACTGCAGGGCCGTGAACTCTCCGATTACGTGCAGGACTGGATGCGGAAGAAACAGCGCCGGTCCACGTGAACCTCGGGCGGTGCGGGCAGTAGGGGGTTGACGTGGGGCTCGCGACCGATAGACTCTTGTTTTCAGTTTGTCCGCCGGGTCGGCCTGCCGGGAGGGAAAGGGGACCGTGATGCTGGACGAGGACTTCCTGAAACGCCTGGCGTGTCCCGCGTGCAAGGTACCTTTAACGGTCCAGGAGGACAAGCTGGTGTGCACGGCGTGCGGCCGGCGGTTTCCCGTTCGTAATGGGATTCCGGTTCTCCTGGTGGAAGAGGCCGAGGTTTCCAAAGAAGCGTAACGGCACCTCGCCGCTCGGACCGTTGCCGCCGGGACGGCGGTTGCCCGGACGGCAGGGGTCCTTTTTTCGGGGTCGCGCCGGACATAGGGTTCACCATTGATCGCCCTGATCAGCGACATTCACGCCAATCTGCCGGCTCTGGAAGCGGCCCTCGCCGACATCCGCGACCAGTCGGTGGAGCGAATCTACTGCCTGGGCGACGTGGTCGGCTACGGTCCGCATCCGTGCGAGTGCCTCGACCGGACCCTGGAGCTCGACTTCTCCATGATGGGCAACCACGACCACGCGGTGTTCCTCGAGCCCGCCGGATTCAATACCGCCGCCGAGCGGGCCGTCTTCTGGACCCGGCAACAGCTTGAGAACGGCGGCGATTCCGACCAGAGACAACGGCGGTGGGAATTCCTCGCGACGCTTGGCGTCCACAAGTTCGAGAACAACATTCTCTTCGTTCACGGCTCGCCCAGGCGCCCGTTGCATGAGTATATTTTCCCGGACGATCCGATGCGGGACGCGCAGAAGATGGCCAGCATCTTCGAGCGTTTTCCGACGGCCTGTTTCGTGGGCCACAGCCATATCCCCGGGGTCTTCACCGAGGACTACCGTTTCCTGACGCCGGAGGAACTGGACTACGGGTTAGACCTGGGCGAGCGCAAGGTGGTGGTGAACGTCGGCAGCGTGGGACAGCCGCGCGACCGCGACCCGAGAGCGTGCTACGTGTTGCTCGACGAGAAGCATGTTACCTGGCGACGCGTCGAGTACGACGTCCGGGCCACGGTCGAGGCGATCCTCGAAGCACCCGGACTGGGAAATTTCAACGGCCAGAGGCTGCTCGCCGGCCGCTGAGCCATCCCGACCCTCCAGGAGTATCCGTTGGATAAAGACGCCACCGTCCGAATGATCCTCGTGATGGTCCTGGGGATCATGATCATTATGGTCTACCAGCATTTCTGGGGCCCGCGCGAGCAGCCTCGCCCCGAGCCGCCGGAGCCCGCGGAAACGACCGCGCCCGCGGACGAGAAGCCCGGGGAACCCGAGCAGGCCGACGAGGCCGAGGCTGAGAAGCCCGAGACTCCCGGCAGGGAGTTCACGGTGACCACCGCGCCGCCGGAGGACGTCTCCTCCTACCGCGGACCGGTTCTCGGCCGGGCCGTTCACCTAGGGCCCTACGCGATGGCGATGGAGGTGACGGCCCGGGGGGCGGGCATCCGCCGGCTGGTGCTCAACGACTATTTCGCTACCGTCGGGGATCGAGACAAACCCACCGAGCGGCGCGAGAAGTTCGAACTCGTCCGGCCCGAGAAGGGTGCGCCGGCGTTCGTCGTCACGGCTCTGGAGGTAATTACCCCGGACAACCAGGTCCGAACGGTCGATCTGCGCGTCCCGGACGGCGAGGGCGGCCGGACCGACCCGTGGTGGACCCTCGAGGGACCCCCCACCGCTGACGAGGCGACCTTCCGGCTCGACGTGCAGCGGAACGGGGAGCCCTTCCTGACCCTTTACAAGACCTATCGGCTTCGCCCCCGCGAGTCAGGCGACGGCCGGGTCCCCTGGGACCGCCGGTACGAAACGCCCGAGGCGTACGCGCCGGAGATGGAATTGCGGCTGGAGGACCACACGGGCGAGCTCGTCAGCGCCGCCGTGGTCCTGCGCGGGCCGGAGGGCTTGGTCAAGGAGGAGACCCGCGGCGACCAGCGGATGGTGTGTGTCGGTTTCGCGAGCGACGAGCGCGACGCGGAATTCAAGACGGCCAAGGACGCGGCCGATCCGGACAAGCCGGAGAAGGCCCGGTTCAGCGGCGAGGCCGACTGGGCCGGCGCGGTGGACAAGTATTTCGGCCTGGTCGCGGCAGCCGACGTGGACGATCCCCGCACGCGCTTCGAAAGCGCCCGGGTCTACCGCGCGGGGAAGGAGGGCGGAAACCGTCTGCCCGGCATCCGCATGACGACGTTCCAGCTTCCCTTCGACGAGGACGATCACCGGGCCGAGGGGCGGTTCACGCTGTTCGCGGGGCCGAAAGATCCGGATCTGCTCGAGTACCCCATCTTTCGCCGGCGGGGCCTGCTGCACCTGGTCCAATGGTCGCGGACGTGTTGCTGCGCCATCCCCGGCGTCAAGCACATCTCGAAGTTCATGGTCGGTGCCATCGACGTCATCTCCGGGCTGGTCGTCAACAAGGGGCTGGCGATCATCATCCTGGTGATCCTGGTCCAGATCGTGCTGCTGCCGATCAACCGGTTCAGCCAGCTCTCGATGCTGAAGATGCAGGAAGTCCAGCCCGAGCTGAAGAAACTGAAAGAACAGTACAAGGACGACCCGCAGGGACTCCAGAAGGCCCAGCTCCAGATGATGCGCGAGCGGGGCGCCAACCCGATGCTCGGGTGCCTGCCGATGCTGCTCCAGATGCCGATCTGGATTGCGCTCTACAGCGGCATCAGCGTGGCCATCAGCCTGCGCCACGCGCCGTTCGTCCTCTGGATCGAGGACCTCTCGCGCCCGGATGCCCTGTTCGCGATTCCGGAAACGACGATACCGATTCTTCAGTGGCTGGGCGAGCACGCGGGCTGGCAGTTCAACCTGCTTCCGCTGCTGCTCTGCGCGTCGATGTACGCCAGCATGAAGGCCCAGCCGCAAACCGGCGGCGCGTCGCCCGAGGCCGAACGCCAGCAGAAGATGATGAAGTACATGATGCCCGCGTTCATGCTGTTCGTGTTCTATACCGCGCCGAGCGCGCTGAACCTCTACATCATGACCAGCTCGATCATCCGGCTGTTCGAGCAGAAATACATCCGCTGGCATCACGCGCAGCTCAAGGCACGACCCCCCAAGCCGCAGAAGCCCAAGCGCAAGGGCTTCATCTCGCGCTGGCTGGACAACTACCTGGAAGAAGCCCAGCGGCTTCAACGCAAGGCGAAGAAGTCCGACAACCCCTTCGAGAAGCGGAAGAAGGACAAGTAACTTCGCCGGCCGGCGCCGATTGTCGCCGGGACCGGCGCGGCCTGATCCGGTGCGATGAACCTCCAGGAAGACACGATCTGCGCCCTGAGCAGTCCCGTGGGCCGTGCCGCCCGGGCCGTGGTCCGGCTGAGCGGACCGGAAGCTCTCCGCATCGCACTGGGGCAGTTTGATCCCGCCGGGGCAACCGACGCGCGCGAGACGTACCGTGCCTGGCCGGGGTCGGTGCTGCTCCGGCGCGGGGAAGAGCAGGCCTCGGTGCCCGCCACGTTGTTCCTCATGCGCGGCCCGCGCAGTTACACCCGCGAGGACGTGGTCGAGCTGCACGTGCCCGGCAGCCCGCCGGTCGTCTCGGAGGTGCTCTCCGCGCTGGGCCGCACCGGCGCCCGACCGGCCGACCCCGGCGAATTCACCGCCCGGGCC
>CAZGEE010000134.1:0-5515 GCA_964525035.1 uncultured Anaerolineales bacterium | reverse complement strand
GACGCGGTCGGCGGTACGCACGGTCGCCAGCCGGTGGGCGATGACGAGCGTGGTCCGGTTCCGCATGAGTTTCTCGAGCTGCTTGCGAATGCGGAACTCCGTATGGGCGTCGACGCTGGCCATGGCGTCGTCGAGCACGAGAATGCGCGGCCGCTTCAGGATGGCCCGGGCGATCGCCACGCGCTGGCGCTGGCCGCCCGAGAGCGACACGCCTCGCTCGCCGATCTCGGTGTCGTAGCCGAGCGGCATCTCCTGGATGAACTCGTCCGCCGCGGCGAGCGCCGCCGCCCGCATGATCGCCTCGCGGCTGGCATCGGGCCGGCCGTAAGCGATGTTGTCCGCGATCGTGCCGCGGAAAAGAAACGTTTCCTGAAACACGATCCCGATCTCGCGCCGCAGGTTCTCCAGCCGCGTCTCCCGCACGTCCTGCCCGTCGATCAGGATGCGCCCATCGGTCGGATCGTAGAACCGCGGCAGCAGGTTCACGACGGTGCTCTTGCCGGTGCCCGTCGGTCCGACGAGCGCGATGTTTTCACCCGGTTCGATCGTCAGGTCCACGCTCCGGATCGTATCGGGGCCCTTCGTGTGCACTCCGACGTCCATCCGCTCCAGCACGTCGGCCTCGGGGCGCGGCGGCTCCACGTAGGCGAAGCTCACATTCTCATACACGATCCGCCCCCCACCGGGCGGCAGGTCCCGCGCATCCGGCGTATCCTGGATTTCGGGCTGTGTATCCATCAAAGCCATCACGCGCTCGAGCGCGGCCCGGGCCTCCTGTGCACTTTCGCCGGCCTGCATCAGCATCTGGGCCCTCCCCAACAGGCCCCACATGAACATGGTAAACGAGAAAATGTATCCCACCTCCATCGCGCCGCCCATGACGAGGTACCCCGCCACGACCAGCAACACAACAGCCCATACCCGCGCGAAACTATAAATACCAACGAGTTGGAGCGCCCGAATCTTGATCGTCGGAATCACCCGGCGAAGGATCTCGTTGACGATGCCCCGGTATCGCTCTTTCTCCGGCTCGTGGCGTCCGAACGAACGGATCACGCGGGATCCGGCAATCGTCTCACCCAGGCCGGTCGTCATCACGTCCACCTGGTCCTTGATGCGGCGGCGCAGGACGCGCAGTTTGCCCGCGGCTTTCGAATAGACCCAACAGATCAGCGGGAACGGCACCAGCACCACCAGCGTCAGGGAAACGTTCATGTACAGCATGGCCCCGATCGCGACGACGGCCATGATCACGGCGTCGAACGCCTGAAAACAGGTGTTGGCGAGGAACTGCCGGATCAGGTTCAGGTCGCCGGTGGCGCGCTCGATGATCTGTCCGCTCGTCAGGCGGTCGAGATAACTGAAGTTCAGCGTCTGCACCTTGCCGTACAGGCGCACGCGAAGCCACCGCAAAAGGTCCATGGCCAGGTGCATGACGATAGGCTCGCGGAAGCGCATCAGCATGGCCCGGGCCATGCTCAGGGCGAAGAAGATGCCTGCGAGAATCAGGACCTTCTGACCGGCCGACGCCCCGGTGGCCCCTTCACCGACGAAACGGTTCAACCCTTTCCCGATCAGCACGACCATGCCCGCCTGGAGCACGTTGATCACGCTGACCAGCGCCAGCGCTTTCAGTGCCTGACCCTTGAAAGGCTTCAGAAAGGAAAGGAGCTGTCCCAGGTCCTTCAGGACGGAGCGACGTTGATTGGCGTCTTCGGAGTCCATCGTTCAATTGGCCGCCGACCGAAAACAAATGGGCCGCGCCCGGCGGCCTTAGTCGGTGGCACAAACCCGTTCTGTCGATCTCCCACGTTCCCGCTCATTGTACCGCCGTCGGCGCACGATACAAGGGAGAGCTCCCGGAAGATCCCGGAAAGTTTCCACGGGGCCGGGGCCGAGCCCATTGGCCGTCAATCTTCCCGCGAAGTGATCCGCCCCTCGCGCGACCGTTCCCCCTGGTGCCGCATTTCGGCCCGCCGGCGCAACTGCCCGCACGCGGCGTGGACCTCCGCCCCGCGTCGGCGCCGCACGGCCACGTCGAGGCCCGCCCGCTCGAGGATCTCGCGGAACCGGCGGACCTCGCCGCGACTCGGCGGCGAAAGCCCCGGGCAGTGATCCACCTCGTTCAGCGGGATCAGGTTCACCATGCAGGGGAAGTTGCCCAGCCGGCGCCCGAGCTCTTCCGCATGCTCGGGCCCGTCGTTTAAACCACGGACCAGTACATACTCGAAGGCCACCTTGCGCGTGGTGCGGCGAGCATAGTACCGCGCCGCATCGAGCATCTCCGCGATGGCCGCGCGAGCCGCTCCCGGCATCAGCCGGGCTCGAAGCTCGTCGGACGGCGCGTGCAGCGAAACGGCCAGGTGATACTGTTTCCCGTGATCGGCCAGCCGACGCATCCCGTCCGGCAGTCCGCACGTCGAGACGGCAATCTTGCGGGCGCCGATGCCCAGACCCTCCGAAGCGTTGATCCGCTCGAGCGCCGCCAGCACGTTGTCCAGGTTCGCCAGGGGCTCGCCGATGCCCATCACCGTGACGTGGCTCAGCCGGTCGGTCTCGCCGAGCTGGTCCCGCACGAGCAACACCTGCTCAATCATCTCGTACGGTTCCAGGTTGCGGACCAGACCCTTCTCGCCGGAGGCGCAGAAGAGGCAGCCCATGGCGCAGCCGACCTGCGAACTGATGCAGGCCGACCCGCCCCCGTCCGCGGCCAGCAAGGCGCATTCGATGACGTGCCCGTCCGCGAGCTGCAAGGCCAGCTTGAAGCTCCCATCCGCCGAGTCCGCCCGTTCGAGCACCTCGAGGGCTCTCAGCGCGTAGCGACGGGCCAGCGTCCGCCGCAGGTCGAGTTTCACGTTGGTGATCTCGTCGAAGGTGCGAACGCCTTGCCGATAGACCGCGTCGAGCACCTGCCGCGCAACGAATGGGCGACAGCCTTCGCCGGCCAGCTCGCGCTGGAACTCCGCGGGGGCCAGCGCGGCAAACGGCTTCCGTCGTTGCTCGCTCATGCGCGAACCTTCCACCCCGGCCGAACGGCCCTCGTCTCCCGGGCCGCCGGCAAGGCATCGCCGAATCCAAACCTCGTCAACCCAGGAATCCCGTTTCGCGGAGTTTCTCGAGGGTCAAGCCTTCGGAGCCGCCGGCCCGGAGATACTGCAGCACGTACTTGCCCAGCAGGTCCGTCTCGATGTTCACGAGCCCGCCCGGGCGAAGGTCGCCGAGCGTCGTCTCCCGCAGCGTCGTCGGTATGAGGGTCACTCGAAAACAGGTCCGTCCCGCGTCGACGAGCGTGAGGCTCACCCCGTCGACCGCTACGCTGCCCTTGGGGACCATCTGCCGAAGCAGCGCCTGGTCGGCCTCGAAGGTCCAGAGCTGGTCGCTCACACCGGTGAGCCGCGCCGTGCCGTCCACATGGCCCGTCACGAAGTGGCCGTCCAGGCGGTCGCCCACCGACAGGCTCCGTTCCAGGTTGACCGAGTCGCCTGCCCCGATGCCCGCCAGCGAAGTGCGGCGCAACGTCTCCCGGACAGCCTCGAACGTCGCCACGCCGGCGTCCAACGCGGCCACCGTCTGGCAGCACCCGCTCACGCCGATCGAGTCGCCGGGGCTCACGCCCTCGGCCGCCCTGCCGAGTTCGATCTCCAGGCGACGGCCGTCGGCGGTGTCCGTGACGTGGCGAACCCGGCCGATTGTCTCGACGATGCCCGTAAACATGAACTCAACATACCACGCTCCTACGCGTTGTGCAATCCCGGTGCCGGGCGCCCACCCCCAGCGAAGAAAACCGACGCCAACCAAGGCGAAGCGGCAGGAGCTTCGAGACCGCCCCCACGAGGTTCCGCCAGGGACGATTTCTCAGGCGTACCGGGCGGCCATCCGCTCGGCGGTGTCCCTCACGCGCTCGCGGAGGGCCTTCGGCGACAGCACCTCGACCTGGTCGCCATAGCCGAGAATCCACCAGAAAATCTCGCCCAGCCCGTCGACGCGCACCTCGAACAGAATCGTACCGTCGTCGTGCCAGGTCACCTTCTGCGTTCTGTGCCACCGGACCTCGGCCACGTTGGCCGCGACCATCCGCTCGAACCGCAGGCGAACGTCGTATTCCTTCCCCTCGCCGATCAGGCGCCACGCGTTGCCGAGATAGTCGTCGAGGCTCTGGCCGTGTCTCTTGAATGTTCGTGCGGTCATCTCGAGCGAGACGAAGCGGCCAAGCTTGAACGTGCGGACCTCTCGATGGGTCCGGGAACGCCCGATCACGTACCAGGCGCGGTCGTGGAACACGAGCCAGAACGGGGCGATCTCCACCGGGATCTGTTTCTTCTCGAAGAACGAGATGTAGGCGCCGCGGAGTGTCCGGCGAGCCGCCATCGCTCGCCGCACCGTCCGGTAGGTGGGCTCCAGCTCGTCGTGCCGGGCCACGGGACCCCGCCGGATCGCCACGCGGCCGGAGACGTGGCCGATCGACGCTCGGATGCCGAGCGGAAGCTGGCTCTCGATCTTCTCCGCCGCGTCGGCCGCCCCATCCAGCAGCGGAACCCGCTCGCCTTCCGCCGCCTGCCGGACCAGCGCGACCAGGCTCATCGCCTCTTCAACGCTCAGGTTGATCGGCGGAAGCCAGTAGGTTCGGTGAATCGTGTACCCGCCGTGCTCGCGGTCATAATAGAAAGGGATTCCCGCGAGCTCGAGCATGTTGAGATCGCGGTAGATGGTCCGCTTGGAGACCTCGAGCTCGCTCGCCAGGTCAGCGGCGCTGTAGTATCGCCTGGTCTGAAGCCGCGTGATGATCTTCAGAACACGATGAAGCCGGCTGATGTCCATGAACTGCACGCCCTTTCGATCTGGCTACGCCAGGGCCGATGTCACCGGGGCGATCGGCCGGTCGAGGAAAAGGCGGTTTCGACTCCCCCTTCTCGAGGACCCGATATCCCTTACCACAATGCTCTGCCAGAAGCGGCAGTCCAGCCTCGTCCAGCAGCTTCAGGTCGCGGTAGACCGTCCGCCGGCTGATCGAGAACCTCTCGGCAAGCTGGTCCACCGTGCACTGGCGCTCCCGGAGGAGCATCGCAAGCCGAAGGACCCGGACGGCCCGCTCGCGCGACCCGTTGCCCCGCCCCGAACCCGAGTGAAACGTTGTCTCGTACGGACACATGGCTCGCCTCCTTCCCCCCGCTGGACCCGAAACGAGCTCCAGTGTGGCAAAGCCATGTGCCAACCCTATGTCACTCCATCAGAGAAAAAAACCGCCTTTCCTGTGCCTTTTTTCGGTCGCCCATGCGTCGCTGAAAGCATTGGGGCCCGCTTCAGCGCCCCCAGAGGCCCAACGCTCGTTCACCGACCGTTGCGCCCGCGTTTCCGCCGCAGCCGGAGGGAAACGACCAGAACCAGAAATACCACGGCTGACGCGGCCAGAACGGCAGCATTTCGGCCGAAGGATACCCCTCCCAGGCCCCACAATACCCCGCCCGCCAGCAGCGCCGCTCCACCGGGCACCCAGAGACCGCTTCCCCGGCGCGTC
>CAZGEE010000133.1:0-5530 GCA_964525035.1 uncultured Anaerolineales bacterium | reverse complement strand
AGAAGACCGGGGCGGCAACCCTTTCCCCGGGCGCCCAGGGGGTCAAGGCGGCTCGGCCGACGTCTCCGCCGGCATCGTCGATGAGCGCGTACAGGGAACTCGAGGAGACGTTGTACCTGGTGCGCGACGCCCTGGAAGCGGCGGACAGCTTCGAGGAGTTCCGCGAGGAACTGGTCGGCCGTCGGACGCCGGAAGCTCGGGTCCGGCGCATCGCGGACCTGGCGATCGGCGGCGACCTTCACCTGCACTCGAACGTCTCCGACGGGAAGCTGCCGCCGCGGAAGCTGCCCTGGCTTGCTCACGCGCTCGGGCTGCATACGATCGCCGTGACCGACCACGACAGCATCGACGGGTGCCGCGAGGCCTACCGCGAGGGAATGTTGATCGGCGTCCGGGTCGTGCCGGGGGTGGAGTTTTCCACGGATCAGCCGGGGCTGGAGATCCTTGCCTACTTCCCGGACGCGGGCAAGTTTTTCGGTTTCCTGTCGTCGAACCGGGGAGTCCGATTCCGTCGCGCGCTGGAGCGCCGCCAGGAGAGCGTCCACGAGAAGAGCCTCGCGTGCCTGGACCACGTCAACGATTGGCTCCGGCGCAAGCGGGTGCCGGAGGAAAAGCGGATCACGCTGGAGGAAGTGGACGCGTGGTTCGGCGGGCGCCGGCCGTACTACCCCGGCACGCTTTGCGTTCTGGGGCTCCAGCGCCTGGAGCCGTCTCAGCGAGACAAGCTCAAGATTCGTAGTCCCCGGGCCTTCAACACCAAGGTGGTGACGCCTTTCCTCCGCCGCTACGAGGAGCGCCGGCCTCGCCCCTCCGGTGGGAAGCGCGGCGCGAAATCGCCGCTGGAGGAGAACTTCCGGCTGGTTCGCTCGGTGGCGCGCGGGGCCGTGCCCGTGGCCACGTTCCTGGCTCACCCGAAGGAACTGGTCACCAAGGGAAAGAAGTCGCTCGGGGCGGTCCGGAAGCTCGTCCGGGAGCTGGCCGCGGAGTATGGCCTGGACGGGTTGGAGGTGGCCTGCTCGCGCGACAGCCTTGAGGACGTCCGGTTCTGGAAAGAAATCGCCGAGGAGTATAATGCCTCCATCTCGAGCGACGGGCCGAAGCAGCACGCGGGGAAGCCCCTCCTGACGGCTTCTCACTCGTCGGACTTCCACGTGCTCGGGCCCGGGCTGGCGACCGGGGAGATCACAATCGGCTTCGGGATGCTGGACGAACGACCGGCGCATCGCCGAGGCAATCTTCGGCCGCAAATGCCGATGGCGCAGTTCCTCGAGCAGCTTCGCCGACGCGGATCGGAGAACGTGGAAGGCTGAGTTGGGAGCGCCTCGAACGGTCCCTCGCGCGCCCGACCGCAGGGACGTGAAAGCGGGTCAGTTTGCGGGTGAATTTCGCGCCTTCCGGATTTCGGCGCGTGCGGCCTCTTCCTCCTCCGGAGAGAGATAGACTCCGGCGATGTTGAAGACCTTGAGGCCGGCCCGACGACAGCGGGCGATTTTCAGCAGCACTATTTTTTTGGCGCCCCCCAGGCTCAGTTCCACCTCGATGATTTCCCCGGCGTACATCTCGTGCTCGTGCAGAAAGCAGAGGCCGCTCCGGCTGATGTCCTTGGTGATGATGGGGAACTCGTCCTGCGACCTCCCCAGGGCATCGAACCGCTTGACGTACCGGCCGGTGGCTTCCACCATGTAGAGGTGCCGTTCGTGCCGTCGCTTCTCGTGCCCTTTCTGTTTCACCTGGTCCTTCTCGTCCTCGACGAGTCGTTCCAGGTGGCGCCGGAGGGACCGTAGGTTGTCGACGGTTTTCTCGCTCAAGCCTGTTCCTCCGCGTTGGCCGCCCGGTGTGCGGTTTCCTCCCAGAGACGCGCCATGTCCGGGTTGATCTTCGCCTGGCTTTCTTCCCGCAAAATGGCCATTGCCTTGGCGTGTGGCATGGCCTCTCGGTAGGCCCGCTTACAGGTCAGCGCGTCGTAGATGTCGACGACGGCCGTCAACTGGGCCTCGGTGGCGATCTCGGAGCCGAGAAGCCCGGAGGGGTACCCGCTTCCGTCGAGCTTCTCGTGGTGCTGTTGGACCATGAGCCGTTCGGCCGGTCCGATGTCCTTGCGGTTGTGGAGCATGTCGAGCCCCAGCACGGGATGGGCTTTGAGCTGTTCCCACTCTTCCGCTGTCAGACGCCCCTGCTTGTTCAGTGTCTCCGGGTTGACCTGCATTTTCCCCACGTCGTGGAGCAGGCCTCCGCTGGTGATGGTCCGCAATCGCTTCGGGTCGTGCTCCCCGAGGCGATAGGCCAGCGCGGAGGCCATCACGCTGACGTTGACCATGTGCGTGTACGTGTAGTAGTCGTGCGAGAGCATCGAGATCATGCCTTCGATCGCGGCCGGATCCTCGCAGATCAGGGTGACGACGTTGCCGACCCAGCGTTCGCGCTGCTCGCCGACGAAATCGTCCACGTTGCTTTCCTGGACCGCGTCCCGGATCAGTTCCCGCGTGGTGGTGTAGCAGAGCTCGGCCTTCCGCTGCGTGGACAGCTCGGGCCGGTCGAGCAGCGTGTCCAGGCTCCGCTCTGCGTAGCGCTGGTAGTGGCGAATCTCGGCCGTGTCGACGTAAAACACACGGCGGTCCCCTTGGAGCCAGCGCTTCAGCGTAGCGGAGGACGGGGCCTCACCGGCAGGGCAGATTTGGACAATCTTCCGACCGGGAGCCCGGGCGTAGAGCGAGAAGTCCAGTGCCGAGTCCGACGAGAACAGGTCCGCCGGCACCGGTACGTAGCTCTTGGTCTGAGTTTCGATCAGGTGGGCAGATGGTGCGCCCATGGTCCCCTCGCCTCCGAATCGCCTCCCAGCGCGAAGACGCGTACCCTGACCGGACAGGGTCTCCCTGAGTCCTGTATCGGAAATCGTGGACATAGCTTTGAGCTAATTCCGGGGATTTTTGTCGCCCGTGGTTTACGAGCCGGTCGACCACGGTGGCCATCGAATCCGCTTCAGCCTTCCTCGGTCCCGCCTGGGGCCTTCTCCAGCCCCGTTTCGCTCCGCGCGATCGGCTCCAGTCGCCCGCCGGCGATCCGGACGACCCGCGTGGCCACCCGCTCCTCCAGGGCCCGGTCGTGGGAAATCAATACCATCGGCTGGGGAAGGGAGGCCAGGATGTCGACCAACCGTTGGCGGGACTCCTCGTCGAGGCTGCTGAGCGGTTCGTCCAGTAGCAGCACGTCGGGGTTCATCGCGAGGACCGAGGCCAGCGCCACCAGCCGTTTCTCACCGCCCGAAAGATGGTAGGTTATCCGGTCCTCGTACCCGGTCAGGCCCAAAGACGTCAGGGTCGCGGCCACGGTCTCGGCGACCGCCTGTCGCGACATGCCGAGGTTCAGAGGTCCGAAGGCCACGTCCTCGGCCACCGTGGGACAGAAAAGCTGGTCCTCCGGGTCCTGAAAGAGAAGCCCCACGCGCCGGCGGACCTCCAGAAAATCGGCCTCCTTCCGGCGAGGCCGTCCGAAGATCTCCACGCGGCCGCTGCTCGGTCGCAGCAGGCCCACGAGCAGGTGGACCAGGGTGGTCTTTCCGCTCCCGTTGGCTCCCCGGAGGGCCACACGCTCCCAGGCGCCAAGCTCGAAATTCACCCCTGACAGCAGGGGCCGATCGGGAATGTATCGGAAGGAAATCCCTTCGAGCCTGATGTACGTTTCGTCGCTCATCGAAGTTCCAGAAACACGAGCCCTCCCAGGACTGCCGCCAGCAGGGTGCCGAAGACCGCGTCACGGGGCGCGGCCGCGAAATGGTCAAACGCGTAGAACTCGCCGCGGAACCCACGGCACTTCATGGCCGAGAGAATCCGGTGGGCCCGGTCGAGGCTGCGCACGAGAAGCATCCCCACGAGATTCCCCAGCGAGCGGAACGTGTGCACGGACACGCGGGGCCGGAAACAACGCACTTTCATCGCCTGGATCAGCCGCTGCGATTCGTGGTGGAGCACGTCGAGGTACCGGACGGCCAGCAGAAGCAGGTGCACGAGTTTCGCGGGAATTTTCAGGTGCCGCAAGGCATGTCCCAGTTCGACGGTCTCGATCGTGCTGAGCAGTGCCGTCAGGGTCAGCAGGATGGCGTTACCTTTCAGCGTGATCCGCCCGGCCAGCAGGAGACCGGCCTCGTGGAACGTGATCGGCCCGACGGCCAGTGCGGTCCCGCCCGACGAAGACACGGGGAGGGTCAGCCACAGCAGCGCCATGAACCCGTTCATGGCGGCGAGGCGCTTGAGCGTGGGCCAGGCGGGCAGTCGCGCCGCCAGGGCCAGCCCGAGCGCCAGGGTCAGGCCCGCGGCCAGCGTGGCGAACCCGTCGCTGGCGGCAACGACCGCCGAGGCCGCGGCCGCCGAGACGATCCGCACCCGCGGGTCCAGCCGATGGATGGGCGAGCTGCCGCGATAGTAGGTGTCGCAGACCATAGTGATTCCGTTCAGCGCGGCCCGAGCAGAGAGCTATTCACTCCGTGGTCTTTTCCCGGAGCGCTTGCGAGCCGCCAGAAAGTAAAACCCCACCCCCGTGGCGCCGACGATGTACCCGATTCCGCCGAGGACGTCCTGGAGGCGCCGCTGCGACTGCAGGGCCTCCAGCTTTCTGCTGAGCGGCTCCACGTGGCGGGCCACCGCCGCGTCGACCACGGCGCGGAGGCCGCCTTCCGGTGCGGATGCACCTGCCGGTGGTTTCTCGCCCGCAGCTCGCGCTCCGTCCGGTTTCACTTCGGCTTCCACCGTTTCAGCGGGACGGCCTTCGCCGGAAGCGCCGGGCAGATCGTCGGGGAGGCTCCCCGCCTCCACCGTGGCTTCCGCCCCGTGGCCGTCGGGACTCTGAACCACGAACCTGTGATCGCACCGGCGCTGCGCCCGGAAGGTGAACTCCCCACGGTCGTCCGTCTCGGTCGTTCCGAGCCTCGCACCGTCCGGGCCCAGGACCTCGACGGTCACGTGGCGGGCTCGGCCGCCACCCGGGAAGTACGCCCGCCCTTCGATCGTGGATCCTTTCGCGGCCCGGACCCACAAGCGCAGGCTGTGCGCGCGGGCGGGCGGGGTCATAACGGCCAGCGTGATGAAAACCGCCAAGGCGAGATGCAAGGCTTCTCCGGTGGCAGGGATTCTGCGCACTGTCTACCCCCTTTCACGCGGCCGGTGACCCCCGGGCCTGGAGCAATTCCGGCCGCACCTTCCACAGGAACGAGAGGGCCCCGGCCGTGACGACTCCCTCGGCGATCATGACCGGCACGTGCGCCGCGAGGACGACCTGCGCCGCGAGGAGAAATTGCTCCCCCGCCAGGGCCAGCGCCCCGGCAACCATCACGCCGCCGAGGCCGATCCCCAGCGCCCCGGCCCCGAAGCCGCACGCGGAGACGACCGCCCCCCGACGGGCCGACAGCCCCCGGCGGAAGGCGTAATAGCACACCACCGCGGGGCCGGCCATGGTCAGCGTGTTGACGCCCAGGGTGGTCAATCCCCCGTGACCGAACAGTACGGCCTGGAGGAAGAGGGCCACCAGCAGGGCGGGG
>CAZGEE010000132.1:0-5567 GCA_964525035.1 uncultured Anaerolineales bacterium | reverse complement strand
AGGGAAAACGCGGGCCGACGTTCCCGATGACCCTCCTCGCGCGATTTCGGCGACGGGCGTTCCTCTTTCACCGCCCGGGGGTGCCGTAGAGGAGCGTGGCGTGGGCCTCGGCGACGGGTCGGCCGCCCCAGGCGTCGATCACGTCGAGGTACCGCCGCTCGCCCCAGCGGGCGTGGGCCAGCTCGAAGACGGCCAGCCGGCCGCCCTCGCCCGCGAATTCCTGCTCCAGCGGGTGGATCAGCTTGTGCGGCCACTCGTCCACGTGGAGCAGGTAGTACGCGGCGTAGTCGACGGCCTTCTTCAGGCAGGCCCCGTCCATGGTGACGTCGTAGAGGTCCTCGCCCATCTGGCGGGCGATCTCGGCCAGTTGGGCCGAGGCCCCGAGGGCCGCCAGCGTGTAGGTCATCGACCGGGTCCGCATGGTCTCGCGGTGCAGTTCGCCCTCGGCGGTCATCTTCAGCGGCAGGATGTGTCGCCAGCGCTCGAACGTGTAGGCGAGCAGGTCCGGGGCGTCGAGGAACAGGGCGCCCTTGGCCAGGTAGAGCAACCGGGCGTCCTCCCAGTTGTTGTACATCTCGCGGCCCTGGAAGAACATGAGGTCGCGCTGCGGGTCGATCATCCGGCGGACCCAGCGCTGGACGGCTGCGCGGGCCCGCAGGTCCCAGCCCGGGTAGTCGCGGAGCAGGTAGGCGGCGAGGAACAGGTCGTTCATGCGGAGGAACAGGACGACGTCGCCACCGTAGCGGCCGCCGGGTGTCCACGCGTCGACGACGTAGCCGGTGGGGAACATGTAGGTGCTGCGGTTGATGCACCAGGTGTGGATGAGCTCGAGAGCCTTCTCGGCGTAGCGGGCCTCGCCG
Organism: uncultured Anaerolineales bacterium; assembly: GCA_964525035.1. GTDB lineage: Bacteria > Planctomycetota > Phycisphaerae > FEN-1346 > JAACEH01 > CAZGEE01. The sequence goes on along the minus strand of CAZGEE010000132.1, from coordinate 4,707 downwards.
GTGAAGCGCCAGGCCAGAGCGAGGTCGCGGGTGCGGTTGCTCACCGCGGAGGCCAGGCGTCCGCTCTCCACGTTGGCCTCGGTGTCGTAGACGCCGTCGCGTCCGCCCGCGTAGACGGCGTCGAGCCGGAAGAACGGGCTGCCGCCGTTGTCGCGGATGCTGAGGGGGGGGTGCTCCAGTGCGGCGTCGGCGGCTTCGATGAGCCGGCCCTGCGCTGCGGCCCAGGGCTGCTCGCCTCGGCGGATCCGGTCGCGGACGGGCTCGAGGATTTCATCCCGCAGAAAAAGTCCCGACATGGCGTTGCTCCTTAATAACAGGGAATTGCGGCCTCCGGTGGCGACCTTCCCGGTGTCGGTCCGCGCGGGGAGTTCTCGGGAGTGCGAGGTGGGCCTCCCGCGCGGGTTTGCCGCAGGGCCGGCCCGCGTGGCCTCCGAATGCGGCATGCCCGCGATTGTAACGGGCCGGGGCGTTTGGGCAACCGCGTTTCGGCGGCCGGTGGCGGATTGGATTTTTTTCCGAATCGGGGAAGAAATTCTTGCCTCCGGAAGGACTTCTGCGAATAATGCGCGACTTCCCGGGCGCTGTGCGGTCGAGAGCCCGGCGCGCCGCAGAGGGAGCCGGGTTATCGGTCCATAGGGTGTTCGGCGCCGCGCCGGCGGCGGCGCGGCCTTCGGGTTTGGGACGATCACCGAAGCGACGGACGGACCATGGGAAATCGAACCGGAGGGGCGCGGGAGCCGTGCGCCAGGGGGTTCAATTTTCCAAGGTCGGCTGAAGCGATGATTGGAAACGGTCGATAGCTGATAGGAAAAGCCAAGGCCCTCCGGCCCGGGACGGACACCGCCAGAGGGCCTCCGGTTTGGATGAAGGAGCGGTGTATGCCTTCGGCACGGCTGCTGGCGACCGACCTGGACGGCACGTTCATCGGCGACGACGACGCCATGTTCGGCCTCTGGGAGGCGGTGCGCGACGCGGGGATCACCCTGGCGTTCTCCACCGGCCGGCACCTGAAGTCGATCCGCGACTTCTACGCCGAGAAGAAGGCCACGCAGCGGGCCGACGTCTGCGTATGCATGGTCGGCACGGACATTCACTGGCTCACCGAGGGGGAAGACTACGAGATCGACCCCGGGTGGCACGAGGAGATTGCCCCCGACTGGGACAAGGACGCCGTCGAGGAAATCCTCCGGGACATCCCGGAGGCCCGCATGCAGGATCCCCAGTGGCAGTCGCGCTTCAAGAGCAGCTACTATCTCGAGGACCGTGTCGAGCAGCGCCTGGCCGAGATCAAGGGCCGGCTGAAGGACGCGGGCATCGAGGCCAAGGTGGTCTACTCGGCGAGCAAGTTCCTGGACCTGTTGCCGGCCCGGTCGGGCAAGGGCAAGGCCGTCGCGTACGTCGCGGAGAAACTTGGCGTGGCCGCGGAGAACGTGGTCACGTGCGGCGACACCGGCAACGACCTGGACATGATGCGCCCGGAACTGGGGTTCCGCAGCATCGTGGTGGCCAACGCGGCGCCGGAGCTGAAGTCGCTGCAGGGAAAGCACGTGCACCACGCGCCGGAGGCGTACGCGGCCGGGATTCACGCGGTGCTGAAGAAATTGGGTTGGCTTTGAGTCTAACTCTGGCGACCGGCCGCGGTGGCCGGTCCCCGTGGAGCACCCGCGCAGGAGGCGAAACGCCGCAGTTTGTCACGGAGGGCACGGATGACGCGACGCATGCATCAAGGGGGTGAAGGGGCACCGCGGAGGTTCCGCGACACGGGACGCACCCACGTCCTGATGATCACCAACCACGGCCTCCACGAATGGCAGGTCACCCCGGGCCTCCCCGACACGGGCGGGCAGAACATTTACGTCAACCAGTTCACCGATGCACTGATCGAGCTGGGCTACCGCGTGACGATCGTCAACCGCGGGGGCTATGCGCATCCGGGCACCGGCGCGCGGCAGGAGGGGGTGCGGTTCCATCCGACCGGCCACGCCCGCATCCTGTATCTCGAAGACGGGCTCAAGGAGTTCGTCCGCAAGGAGGACATGGACGAGCAGGTCGAGTTGCTGGCCGAGGACCTGCTGGAACGGCTTCGCGCGGAGGAGGACGCCTACGACCTGATCCTGAGCCATTACTGGGACGCGGGCAAGCTGGGCAACCTCCTGAACGCCCGGAGCGAGCGCCGTGTGCCGCACGTGTGGGTTCCGCACTCGCTGGGGGCCCTGAAGAAACGGAACGTGGACCCCGGCGTATGGGCCGGGTTGCGGATCGACGAGCGTATCGAGCACGAGCGGGAAATCCTGCGACACGTCAACGGAGCCGTCGCCACCTCGGCGGCGATCCGCGACACCCTGGTGGCCGCTTACGGGTACCCGCCCGAGTATTTTCTTCCGCCCTGCATCAACGAGAACCGGTATCGTCCGCGGGAGGCGGCGGAGGTCGAGCCGATCTACGACTTCCTGGCCGGGCACTGCGCGCTCGGGGCCGAGGAGATCAAGCGGCGGAAACTCATCACCGAGATCAGCCGTACCGACACCACGAAGCGCAAGGACGTGCTCCTGCGGGCGTTCGCGGCGGCGAAGCGGCAGGTGCCGGACGCCCTGCTCGCGGTCACGATCGACCCGAGCGCCGCAGAGCTGCATGTGTCGCTGCAGGGGCTGATCGACGAGCTGGGCCTGCGCGACGACGTGATCGTGCTCGGCTCGGTGTGGAACGAGCTCCCGCTGATCTACAACGCCGCGAGCATCTACTGTACGCCTTCGGTGATGGAAGGGTTCGGAATGACGGCGCAGGAAGCGGCGGCCACGGGCAAGCCGGTCGTCTCGTCCGACCTGGTGCCCTTCGCGGTGGAGTACCTGGCCGGGCCGTCGGCGCGGCCGGTGGTGTTCGGCACGGACGGGGATCGCCGGACGCTGAAGATCGGCGAGGCGGCGATCGTGGCCTCGAACGACGACATCCAGGCGTTCGCCCACGCCCTGATCCACCTGCTTGAAGACGAGGAATTGCGCCGGCGACTCGGGCAGCGCGCCCGGGAGATTACGGTGCCGTACTTCACCTGGACGCACATGGCCTCTCGGCTGATGTCCGACCTCGGCGTTTCCGATTCGCGCGGGGCCGAGACCGGCGTAGGAGTCGTCAGCGAATGACCACTCGCCCCGACGCGCTGGCGGACCATCTCATGGAGACGTGGGAGACCCAGGGCCGGGAGGGCTTCCTCCTGGCCGACCCCGCCGCGGCGGAGATTCCCACTCGCGAGGTCGCCGACGAGGTCTCCGGGGTGCGCTTCCGGTTCCGGTGGATGCCGCACCGGGAGATTCGCGGCGAGGTGGCCGAACTGGAGCGCCGGGGTATCCTCAACCCGGACCGGGACGAGGCCGCCCTGTTCCGCGACCCGCGGGATCCGAAGGGGCGACACTGCTTTCTGTGCCGGGCCAACATCGAACAGTGCCATCCACTGGAACGGCTCGTGCCTATGAAGCTGGCGGGCCGCGACTACTACGCCGGGGCGAACTTCGCGTGGATCGAGCCGCACCACTTCACCGTGATGTCGGCCGAGCACGTTGACCAGGCCTACTCCCGGCACGCGCTCGAAGCGGTGTGCGACCTGCACCGGCAAACCGAGGGGCGATTCCGGGTGCTGCTGAACGACCAGGGCGCCGGGGCGTCGATCCCGTGGCACCTGCATTACCAGATCACCACCGCCCCGATGCCGGTGGAAGCGTTCCGCCCATGCGACGGGTGCGAATACCCGACGGACGTGCGCCGGTTCGCCCTGGACCGATCCGGGGCGCTCGATGGGGTGCACGCCTTCGCCGACGCGTGGCTGCTCCGGGATCCCGAGCATCACGGCGTCAACCTGCTGGTGGCGGGTCCGCCCGACGACCCGGCCGTCTTCATCTTTCCCCGCGATCGGCGCCGGGCCACGGCGGAAGAGAAGGGGCTCGTGGGCGGTTTCGAGGTCTCCGGCGACTTCTGCCTCAGCGCTCCGGCCGAAGAGCAAATTTTCAACGAGGCCACCGCGGAGACGGCGCGGTCGATCCTCGGCCAGGTAAAACCTTCCGCCCTCGACTCGGCGTAGCGCGGCCCCAGAGGCGCGGTGGCTCCGTCACGACACGTTCATGGCGGTGCCGCGGGCGCCGGCCGACAAACGTCCCCTTGCTCCGCAACACGGCGTCGACGTATTCCATGCCGGCAAGCGGCGCCGAGCTTTATTCTCACTGAACCGCCGCGCGACGGCGCCAAGGGATCGGGGCGACTTTCCTCAATCCCACGCGCACCGGGACGGCGATCATTTGCGCTTTTTTGACAGCTTTTCGAGACGGCGCTCCCGTTCGCTGAGCTCCGCCGACGGGTTCGGCTTCGTCGGCTTATCCACCTTCGGCTCAAGGCTCGGCCGCTGCACTTCCCGCTTCCGCTTCGGCAATTGCCGCGACGTTTCGGTTTGCGCCGCGGGAGTTGACCGCCGCACGCGCGGCTGGACGGCGTGTTGCTTCACCGTCGGCTCGGGCTCCGAACGCTGGACGCGCGGCTGGACGCGATGAGGCTTTGCGGACGGTTCGGGCTCCTGCCGCTGAACGCGGGGCTGGACGCGATGCGGCTTCGCCGGCGCCACGGGCGCGGTCGGCTTCTCAAGCTTCGGCTCAAGGCTCGGCCGCTGCACCTCCCGCTTCCGCTTCGGCAATTGCCGCGACGTTTCGGTTTGCGCCGCGGGAGTTG
>CAZGEE010000131.1:4684-5635 GCA_964525035.1 uncultured Anaerolineales bacterium | reverse complement strand
GTCGGGCTGATGTAGATGTTCTCGACGCGCATCCAGGCCGGGGCGCTGAAGCCGGACAGCCTGGAGCACGTCCGCGGCCGCCTGCTTGCTCGGTTGGACTACTTCCTGGAGGCGGTTGACCGGAACGGGCTCGGGGAGGTCCGCGGCGTCTCGGAGCTCCGCTCCATGCGGCGGCGCATCGCCGAGGCGGCGGACCTGGACGCCCTGATGAGCCTGGCCGAACCGGTCCACCGGGTCAATCACCTGGTGTGCGAGGGACTGGAGGCATAATATCCGCCCGTACTCGGTTGGGCACAAGGACAAACGCCCGAGCCAGTCCGAATGGGGCCGGATCGAGCTCTTTACACCACGGGGCCGGCAGAAGTAACCCCGGGACGTCAGTTCCAAAAGCGCCGCAACAGGTAACCGAGCAGGGTCAGCGCGATCGAGAGCACGATGCAAGTGCCGATCGGGAGATAGACCCGCCGGCCTTTTCCGCCGAACGAGAGGTCGCCCGGCAGCCGCCCGAGGCCGAGGCGCGCGAACAGCAGAACAATCGCCCCGAGGGCAACAAGAGCCAACCCCGCCAAAAGAACAATTCTCCCGACCTGCTGAAGCATGGGGCCATTCTAACGCGACCCTGCGAGAAAGCACAACACCGCCTCCGCGCACGGTCCGGCCGCAGCGGAAGACACCGGACGCCGGGGCGGAATCGGCCATCGGCGACTTCCCTCCGCCGACGCCCTCCTGTACACTGGACGGCTCGTGCCGGTCGAGCAATGACAACCTTCCGATAAGGAGTACGCTGCCGTGACCGAAAATGAAGTTCGCAGACACTGTGCGGAGATTCAGCGTTGCAATCAGCGGGGCGGACGGATGCTCTCGGTGGTGGACCTGGTCGAGGCCGAGACCCTGGAGCCGAGCCTGGCCGGGTACGCCGCAGCCGCGATCAGCGGTGGGGCTTCTTTTCTT
>CAZGEE010000131.1:3121-4674 GCA_964525035.1 uncultured Anaerolineales bacterium | reverse complement strand
CGGCGCGCTGCCCGGCGGCGCGGGCAAGACGACCGTGATGGGCGCGCTGCTGAACTTCGTCCCGCCCGACGTCGAGCTCCGGCCCGCCGACAGCGGACGAACCGTGGAGCAAGGCTTATCGCGGCCCAAGCCGCGGGCATGCTACGTCTGCCACGAGATCGGCCCGGGCCCCTATTACGCCTACCTCTGGGGTCGGGAGCTGCGGACCTATTTCACATTGCCGTCGGCCGGGCACATGATGGCCACGAACCTTCATGCGGACACCTACGAGCAAGCCCGGGACCAGATATGCGACGAGAACGGAGTCCCCGAGGCTGAACTGCGCCGGGTGAACCTGATGTTCTTCCTGTCGGTCGGCGGCAGCGGGCTCACGCGCCGCCGCCGGATCGAGACGGTCTGGGAAAGCGACGGCGAAAGGCCGCACCGCCGAATCTTTCCGCCCGAGAACGATGCGCGGGGCGCAGCCCCGGGAAACCTGGCCTCGCCCGAACGCCTGGAGCAGGCGCACGAACTGGTGGATCGCCTGGTTGGCAACGGGCAGCGAACCATCGAGCAGACCCGCGCCGCAGTGCTGGAGACCTTCGCATGACGAGCCGGCGCATCGCGCCCGCTGTTCCGGCAGCTTCCAGGGCGCTCGGCCATCTCCTTCTCCACCCAAAGCGTAGCCCCGTCGCGTGAAAAGACCCTCCGCGCCCGCGGCAGCGCAAAAGAAAACGGGGCGAGGGATCGAGCCCCGCCCCGCGGTCTGTTGTGCAATCGGCTCAATACATGTCCGGCGAAGGCGCCGCAGCAGCCGACTTCTTCTCCGGGATTTCGCTCACCAGGGCCTCGGTCGTCAGCAGCAGCCCGGCGATGCTCGCCGCGTTCTGAATCGCGATCCGCTCCACCTTGGTCGGGACGATCACGCCGGCCCCTACCAGGTCCTCGTACTTGTCGGTCAAGGCGTTGTAGCCGAACGCCCCGTCCCCGTCGCGCACCTTCTGGCAGACGATCGACCCGTCCACGCCGGCGTTGCGGGCGATCTGCTTAATGGGCGCCACGAGGGCCCGGCGAACGATGTCCACCCCGATCTTCGCATCGCCGGTCACGCGGACCTTCTCGAGCGCGGCGATGGCCCGGAGCGGGGCCACGCCGCCGCCCGGAAGGATGCCCTCCTCGACGGCCGCGCGGCACGCGTGCAGCGCGTCCTCGACGCGGGCCTTTTTCTCCTTCACGGCCGTCTCGGTCGCGCCGCCGACGTTGATCTGGGCCACCCCGCCGGCCAGCTTGGCCAGCCGTTCCTGGAGCTTCTCGCGGTCGTAGTCGCTGGTGGTGGTGTCGATTTCGTTCTTGATGGCGTCGATGCGGCCCTTGATCGATCCGGTGTCGCCGCCCCCCTCGACGAGGGTCGTGTTGTCCTTGTCCACCGTAACCTTCTTGGCCTGGCCGAGGTCGCTGAGCTCGACGTTCTCGAGCTTCACGCCCAGGTCCTCGAAGATGGCCTTTCCGCCGGTCAGGACGGCGATGTCCTCCAGCATGGCCTTGCGGCGGTCGCCAAAGCCCGGAGCTTTAAC
>CAZGEE010000131.1:1036-3111 GCA_964525035.1 uncultured Anaerolineales bacterium | reverse complement strand
ACGGCGCACACCTGAAGGGTGCCGCGCAGCTTGTTGACCACGAGGGTGGCCAGCGCTTCGCCGTCGACATCCTCGGCCACGATGAGCAGGGGCCGGCTCGCGCGCGCCACTTTCTCGAGCAGCGGGAGGAGATCCTTGACCGTGGAGATCTTCTTCTCGTGCACGAGGACGTAGGCCTTCTCGAGTTCGACCGCCATCGACTCCACGTTGTTGACGAAATGCGGCGAGATGTAGCCCTTGTCGAACTGCATGCCCTCGACCAGCTCCACGGTGGTCTCGAGGCTCTTACCCTCCTCGACCGTAATGACGCCGTCCTTGCCGACCTTGTCCATGGCCTCGGCGATCATCTTGCCGATTTCCTCGTCCTGGTTGGCGGCGCAGGTGCCGACCTGGGCGATCTCCTTCGACTCGCCAATCGGCTTCGACATGTTGCCATAGCGCTTGACCACGGCGTCCACGGCGGCGTCGACACCGCGCTTGAGCTCCATGGCGGTCGCCCCGGCCACCACGTTCTTCAGACCCTCTTCAAAGATGGCCTCGGCGAGGATGGTCGCGGTCGTCGTGCCGTCGCCGGCCAGGTCGCTCGTTTTCGAGGCGACCTCGCGGACCATCTGGGCCCCCATGTTCTCGTAAGAGTCCTCGACCTCGATTTCCTTCGCGACCGTCACGCCGTCCTTCGTCACCGTGGGCGCCCCGTAGGACTTCTCCAGCACCACGTTTCGTCCGCAGGGCCCCAGGGTAACCTTCACCGCCTTGGCCAACGTGTTGACGCCGCGACGGATGGCCTCGCGGGCCTCCTGACTGAATGCAATTCGCTTGGCAACCATGATCGCTCTCTCCCTATGCTAGAAGTCCTGCCCCGGGGACGTCACTCCACGACGGCCAGAATGTCGCCCTCGCTCATGATCAACAGTTCCTCGTCGTCAACGGTCACCTCGGTGCCGGCATAGGACGTGAAGATCACCTCGTTGCCCTTCTTGACGCCCGGCTTCGCGGTGCCTCCTTCGTCCAGCGGACGACCTTCGCCGACGGCCACGACCTTGCCGCGCTGCGGCTTCTCCTTCGCCGTGTCGGGCAGCACGATGCCACCCGCCGTTTTGTTCTCGGCCTCCAGGCGCTTGACGACCACTTTGTCACCCAACGGTTTCAGCTTCATTCGTCCCTTCTCCTTTCCAACACGTTCACCCACAGGCTTCCCGACGGCCGGCCGCCGCGGACTCGAAGACCAACCCGGCCCGGACCGTTATTCCTTCAAGTAGTGCTTTGTAAGGACCTTCGTCACGATCCTCAAAAGCCCGTGCACCCCGGCCATCTTGCTCATCACCGTGAAGGCGTGCAGCGCCAGGGCCTGCGACATCGCCTGCTCGCTGACCTGGCTGCTGATCATGATCGTGGGAAGTTCCTCGCCCAGTTCTTCCCGAATGACGCGAAGGGTCTCGATCCCGCTGAGCTGGGGAAGTTGGATATCGAGGATGAGCAGATGCGGCCGACTGTCCTCCACCACCTCGATCGCCTCCTCGCCGGTGCCGGCTTCGAGGGTCTCGTAGCCGCGCGGCTCAAAGACCTCGCGCAGCCCTTCCCTCCAGTGCTCGTCGTCGTCGGTGACGAGGATTCGGTATGTCGATCGAAATGCGTTCGGTGAAACGACCATTCGCCGCGTGCTCCCCCGACACAAGTACCCACTGAAAGTTGAGCAAAGACTGTGCCAAAAAGCAGGGCAAACAGCCGGACGGGAACTACCGACATAACCCCTTGCTGGATAAAATCTTATGGGAGTTCGAATCCGCCGATTCTCCGGCGGCTGCACCGATTCAGTCTTCCGAATGCACCATTTGGCGGGAGGCGCAACCAGCCCCCTGCCATTTTGGCAGCCACGCCCGCCGAGCGAAACCGGGCCGGCGCAGCGCGACCAGCCGCAAATCCTGCCATGTGCCCGGCATGTTCTACTGGAACAGGGGGCCGAGAGCCTGGAGGCTGCGGCGAGCCGCACCGTCCGGGTCGGCCGTCTGCGTGTAGAGCTCGACCGTGGCCCAACCTTCGTAACCGATCCGTTGGAGGGCATCTGCAATGGCTCT
>CAZGEE010000131.1:0-1026 GCA_964525035.1 uncultured Anaerolineales bacterium | reverse complement strand
CTCTGAAGTCCATGTCACCATCCCCGGGGACCCGGTGATAGTGCTTGCCTCCGAGGATGTCCTCGATGTGCAGGTTCCAGATGCGGCCTTTCAACCGCGCGATCGCCTCGGCGGGGTCCTCCCCCGACACCACGGCGTGGCCGAGGTCCAGGTTGGCCCCGAGGCGCGGCGAATTCATCCGCTCGATCCGTTCGAGGACCTCGTCGCTCGTTTCGACGAGCAGGCCCGGCTCGGCCTCGATGCCGACGTTCACGTCGAGCTGGTCGGCCCGTTCGAGAATCCGGGCCAGGCCTTCCTCCAGCACGGGCTCGCAGCATTCCGGCGACATCGACCCGAGGGGCTTGCCCGTGGTCACCGAGATGCAGGGTGCTCGCAGACGAGCCGCGAGTTCCAGAGACTGGAGCACCAGCCGGATTCGCGCCTCGCGCAAGGCGGGGTCCTGGGAAACGAGGCTCGGCTCGAAGAACGGTTCCGGCGGCGCGTCGGACCAGTGGCCGAATGCGGTGTTGGCGTTGACGTTGGAAACCGACAACCCCAGTTCGTCCAGGAGGTTCCGCAGGCGCAAGGCCTCAGCGGAGCCGAACCCACCCGGCCAGGCATGGGGAACGTCGGCCAGGATCTCGACGCCTCGGTATCCCTGGGCCGCGATGCGCCGACAGGCATCCTCCAGGCGGTAGCGTGTGTAGGCGTTCGTCGAGAAAGCCAGCGATACGCTCATGAACCCTCTTCCGGCGAGGGGACCTCAGTCGCCTCGCGATAGAATGCAACCAATTCGTCCCGCGGATAGAGCGCGAACGGGTACTCCCGGTTGGCCAGGGTGGCATTCTGAGCGAGTTTTTCCTCTATGTCGCGCAGTCCCTTGCGGGTCCGCTGATGTAGCCCGTCCAGGCGTGCCGCCAGCCGGCGGTTGACCTCGTGGAGTTCGTGCCATTCGGCATCGCGCGTCGGCTTGTCCGCGGGCCTGCGTGACAGGAGTTGGTGCTTGCGCTCGATGAGCTTCGCCACCTCGGGCTCGCTCTTCCGACT
>CAZGEE010000130.1:0-5639 GCA_964525035.1 uncultured Anaerolineales bacterium | reverse complement strand
GTCGACAACAACAACCTGTCGATTCCGGTTCCCGAGCCGGCCACGATGGGCCTGCTCGGAGTCGGGCTGGCGGCCCTGGCGCTGCGTCGTCGTCGCAAGTAAGTCGCAGGCTGAGCACCGAGCGACGTGCTGGAAAATGGCTCGAAAAGGGCCGATCCTGGGAGGGATCGGCCCTTGTTCTTTCGGTGCTTCCCGGCCCCGGGGGAGCCGCCACGACGGTTCGGAGCGATTTTCGCCTGAGGGGGACGCTCTCGCAGTCGCCAAAGAAGAAGGCCCCGGGGCCGATTACGCCGGAGCGAGGTCCTCGGAGAAGGGTGTGGCAACGAAGGGAATTATGCCGGGCGGGGTTCTTGTAACCGCCTGCAGGATAGAAAGTTGCGCGAAGGCGAAAAGCCCGGGCAAGAAAAAAACCCGGAAAACTCGTGGTTGCGTTTGACACCACCGAGTTCTTGGGTCATACTATGACTGAGGAATGGGGAGCCGCGAAGCTTACGGATTGAGGGATCCGGTGGCTCCAAGGCATGAGGTTGCGGGGGTACTTCGGCTCGCGAGAGCCGGGGGCGCCCGTTTTTAGTGCGCCGCAATGCGGTGTACAGCGAGACGACGGAAGCTCTCAGCGGGCGCTGGATTCGGAAAAGAATCCGCTCCCGCTGCTTTTTTTGCAGCGGAGCATGTCTGTAGCATCGGCAGTTCGAAGCAGTTCCGCGCCGGGTCGCGTGTCCCGCCCGGCGGGAGGCAGCGCGACACGGGACGAGGTCATTTCGAAAACGGCTTTACGGAGTGCACTCAATTCATACGAGGAGGGAGGTTACAATGGGAAGAAAGTTTGTCGGTCTCGTAGCAGTGCTGTTCCTTGGCGCGACGGCCTTCGGCGCGCCCGTCTTCAGCATCGACGAGAGTTCGGTGACGTTGGATGCCGGAGCCGGTCAGTTGTCGTTCAACATCCAGGTGGTGGATCTGGGCGCCCTCGCGGGCGAGCCGGTCGCCGGCGTGGGGCTCGGCGTGACGCTCACGGACAACGGCGACGGGAGCAACCTCGCGCACCTGACCCCCGATCCGGTGTCGATGCGGGTCACCGGGACCACGGGGCAGGATCTGGTCAGCCCGGACACGTATGCCTGGGCCGACAGCGCTTCGTCTTCGAACGCGGCGGTGGTCGGGGACATGCTCACGTTCTCGTTCCTCGATGACGCGCTCGCCACGTACGTCATCAGTGCCGGCGACGTGGTCGCCCACTACGTCTACGACTGGGACGGCGTTCCGCTGGATCTGTTGAGCATCGACGTTGCCGTCACCGGAGACGCGGGCATGCCGAACCCGTACCTGCTCGACGGGAATTACATGCCGGCCGAAGGCAGCACGGACAACGACGGGCTTGATATTCCGATTCCGGAGCCGGCCACGATGGCCCTGCTCGGCATCGGCCTGGTCGGCCTGGTCGCCCGCCGCAGGAAGTAACAAGACGGCCCGCTCAGCGCAAGGCTGAGTCGGCATCGACGAATTGGATGTTTCGAGAGAGTCGGTCCCGGACCGCGGGGCCGACTCTCTGCATTGGGGCGCTCACTTCTCATTTCGGAAACCCCGGAGATCTCCCACGCCGGCCGGAGCAGGTTCGCCGGCGCTTCCCCGCTCTATATTAGGTTTTCCGTTCCGACCGGGGCGCGAAGCTCCAGGGGTCGGTGTGCGCCACGGGCTCCGGCAGGCGCGAGAATCGTAGCTCCACCTGTCGCTCTTTTCCGACCGGACTACTCGCGGGAAGCGCTCCGAGAAAGGATCACGTTGGCGAGAATCCGACGGGCGTCGGTCGGGGCGTAGCCGCGCAGTCCCCAGCAGCGAATGCCCGTGGCCGAGACGCCCAGGTCGAGCGGGCTGAACAGCCCCACCGCGTTCCCGTCAAGTTTCAGCACGCGGAGGTCCGTTTTCTCGACGGTCAACTCTCCGTCGGCTCGCCGGTGGGTCTGGCGAACGTCGAAACCGGTCGCATTGCCGCCGAATTGCCCCGTCAGCATCGATGACCCATCGGCCGCTGCCATCGACAGGCCCAGGACCTCGACGAGCGACTCGGCACTCCGGGGGAAACGGGCATCCCCGAGACGAGCTTCCAGGAGCAGAAAGCCCCCGTCGGCCAGGTACTCCCGCAGGTTCTTCGCTTCCTGCTCGGTCAGGCTCAGGCCGTGGCGTCCCGCCAGGCAGGCCACGTCGCAGAGGGAGAGATTGGAGTCCGCGCAAGAGAGCTCTTTCGGGCCGAGCAGGCGAAAACCGCCCTTCGAGGGGATCAGCTCGGCGACGCGCGGCCACCATGCGTAAGGCACCTCCGAACAGGCGGTCCCGTCCGCGGTCTCGAGCAGGCCCACGGAGACCAGCTTGTTCGGCCCCACAGCCGGGGCGTCTCCTTCCGGGGCGGGAACGTCGATTTCGCGGGTTGGGTCGAGCCCGCCTTCCAGCGCGTAGCGGACCACGTGGTCGAACAGCCGGAACGCGTCCTCCCGAGTTCCGCCGGAGCCCTGGGACAGCTCGCACATCACGTTGCTTTTGAGCACCAGCGCGACGGTCCGCACCCCGTCGTCGATGCCGAGGACCTCCCGGCGACGGCGGAGCGGACTTCCGGCCTCCCATAGGGGGTGCTGCCGGCCCAAGGGGTCCAGCGTGAGTTCCGGCCAGACGTTCGCCAGCTCCCGGCGGGCAGCCTCGACGGCCTCGGCTCCGGCCGCCTGAGCCAGGATCATCCCGCCCCGTTTCACGTATCGCCCCAGGTTCTCCCGCTCCTTGCTCGCCAGGCGGAAGGACGGCTCGATCGTCACGTAAAGCAGCGGAGCGTCCTCGTAGACGTCGAAATCGAGCCCCAACCGAGCCCGGGCATATCGCATGGCCCGGGGCGCCCGCAGCGACACGGACTCGACCGCGTTCCACAGGCCGCGGTTCGCCAGCACGGCTTTGTCCAGGTCCTCGACCATCTCGTACACGAGCGGACGCTTCGCCCACTGCGCCAACTCGTAGAGGGCCATGACCGTGGCCATCCTGTCGTCGTGACCGCCGTCCTCCCGGCGCGGCGTCTCCCAGTGGCCGTCCCCTTTCTGCAACCTCAGGATGTTGGAGAACCATCGCTTCGCCAGATCGGTCTCCGCATAGCTCTCCATGGGAACGGCGTGGACCAACCGCCCGAGGGCGTAGTTCAACCCGTAGAAGTACGTGTCCTTCGGCCCGTCCCCGTAGGACCAGTTGTGATAACACGCCTTGGACCTCTCCAGGGCCTTTCGCACGCTCTCGTGCAGGGTCTGGAACCTCCTGTTCCGCCGTCCCCGGTCCGCGCAGAGTTCCGGGTTGACCTGGGCGAGCACGGTCAGCGCCTGCACCGTGACCAGCATATCCGTGCCGCCTCCCTGGCCGAGCTGGACCGAGTGCGGCCAGCCGCCGTCCTCGTGCCGGCGCCGGAGCAGCGCGGCAACTCCCCCGGCCAGCGAGCTCTCGGGCACGTTGTATCCCTCGCACTGAAGAAGCTGGAGGCTCTGCAGGGCCTCGAAGGTCGCCTCCATGCTGGCCCAGGTGCCCGGCTCCCACAACCAGACACCGTCGTCCCTCTGGTTTTCGAGCAGCGTGGCCAGGTCTTTTCTGAGAATCTTCCCGGCCTTTCGGGAGCCCGCCGGACTCATCCTCGGCAGAGCCCGCGCCAGCAGTTCGGCCCGCCGCGCGACGAACTCCGTCCGGTCCGCCGTCCCGTCCATGACGTAGGCGATGAGCCGCTGAAACCGAGGGTCGGTGATGGGAAATCCGCTCTCGAAGAGGGCTAGGGCCGCCAAGGCGTTCTCGCGATCACGGTCAAGGACCCGCCCGTCGGCTCCCTGGCGACCCAGGAGCCACGTCGTCGCCCGGTCGATTGCCTTCGCCACCGCCGGAGCCATCTGAGCCCGCTCCTCGGCCCCGGCGTCCACAGGGTCAGTCCGGACGCCGCCAAGCGAGAGAAGAAAACCCGCCGCCAGGATAAACCCGAATTGTCGCAACATGGATTGCAGGCCCCCTTTCGCGAGGCCTGATTATAGCGCCGCCCAGGGCCCCCGGTCAACAAAGCTCCGTCCCCGGCTCAACCCGCAGGGTCATCCGACGTGGGCGAGGAGTTGATCGAGCGCGATGGCCACGCCCGAAAGAATAAAGATGGCGTAGTAATTGTGGACCTCGCGGGATTCCACGAGCGAGTCGAGCAGGTAACGCGCGGCCCGCCGCTGGTCGGCCGAAAGGCTCTCGCCGCGCTGAAGACTTCCGATGAGGCCGAATCGCCGAATGGTTCGGCGGCGCCGCTGCGAAATCCGGGAGCGGTAGAGAAAGAACACCAGCGTAACGAGCACCCCCGCGTACCACACGGGCCGCACCCAGCCGGCCGCGAGCTGGTCGAGCACCGGGATCGCCCGAAACGCCAGGCACGAAAGCAGGCCGAGCACAAAGACCAGGTGCGTGATCCACCTGGGAGAAGTTCGCGGAGGCTGTTCCTTCATGATGCGCCCCTTCTTCGCCGTCCGGATGGGCCCCGCCTTCCTCCCTTGCCGGGGGGCGCCCACCGCGCGCTCAGCCGAGGTGAGCGAGCACCTGATCGAGCGCGATGGCCACGCCCGAAAGAATAAAGATGGCGTAGTAATTGTGGACCTCGCGGGATTCCACGAGCGAGTCGAGCAGGTAACGCGCGGCCCGCCGCTGGTCGGCCGAAAGGTCTTCCTCCCCTTCCAGGCTCTCGATCAGCCGGAACTCACGCACGGTCCGCCGCCGACGCCGGGACACCCGGTACCGGTAGAAGAAGAAAATCACGTAGCCGAGCACGCCCGCGTACCACACGGGGCGGACCCACGACGCCAGGAGATGATCCATCACCGGGATCGCCCGGAACGCCAGGGACGAAAAAATGCCCAACGCGAAAACACCGTGCGTGATCCACTTCGACGAGGTCTGCGGCGGCTGCTGAGACACGACGGTACTCCTTATCACTGCCGGGAGAGGCAAACTTCCGCGCCGTGAAAGAGGCACGGCCACGTCCCGGCTTCGCCGAGAATCTCCGCTTCGCTCCGAGGAGCGTGGCCGTGGTGCCCCCGGCGAGAGATGCTGCGCGCCTCCCAACAACGCGCGGACACGCCACGAGTACGCCGAGGGTTCTCGACGGGCATGGGCGCGGCACCTAGCCCTGTTTGTCGCGCCACGCCTCGGCGGCGCGAAGGGCATCGTCCCGGGGGATCACGCCGCACCGGTCGGCCCACGCCTCGTACACGGCGGACAGTTCCGCCACCAGCTCGGGGTGCTCGGCGGCCACGTCGTGGAGTTCGCTGCGGTCGGCCTGGAGGTCGTAGAGTTCCCACGAGCCCCGCTGGCCGGGCTCGTCGAACCCGCCGCGCCCGCTCGTGGCCGCGGTGAAGTTCAGGACGAGCTTCCACTTGCCGCGCCGGACCGCGGCGTTGCCCTCGTGCTCGAACAGCAGCGTCACGTCGCGGTCGCGGTTCTCGAAAACCGGCACCAGGCTCGCCCCTTCCATCGGAAGGATGGCGTGGCCCTCGTGCTCGGCCGGGTACTCCGCGCCGGTCACGTCGACGACGGTGGCCATGATGTCGGTGAGCTGGCCGGGCTGGTGGCGGAGTTCGCCGCGGGCGGGGAGCCCCGCCGGC
>CAZGEE010000129.1:0-5678 GCA_964525035.1 uncultured Anaerolineales bacterium | reverse complement strand
GCTGTTGTCGATGCGCCGGCCTTCCGGAAGCCGAACGTAGTAGAGCGACATGGCCCGCGGGGCGAACCGCCGATGCGCAGGGTGCCAGCGGCCGGCCCCGGCGTACTGGACGTACGCGTCCGCATTGACCGGCGGCGGACGGTTATCGGTCCAGCCGGGCTCGACCGCCTCGGGATGGCCCTCGAAATACTGAAAGTCGTAAACCAGGACGCGGTGATCGCGGGCGGCGGCGATGAATTCCCCCCACCGGTCGATCCGCGGGGCCGCGGGCTCCAGGGCGTCCTCCAGCGCGGCGTCCGGCCAGACCCAGTAGACGCACCGCGCCTGGGAGGGGCGATTCTCGAGAGTGACGTGGTGGTCGGTCCGGCACCCGGCAACCCCCAGCGCCACAGCCGCCACGGCGGCGCCGGCGGGTATCAGGGCTCGCAGCACCACGGTCCGGTATCGGTCAAGGGTCCGTTTGGCTTGCCTCACACAGACGCCCTCTCTATAATCCGATCACGTTGCAGCGGTCGCAAGTTTACCGATCACACGGCCCTCGGACAAGCGTTAATGACTCGCCGCGGCCGATTCGACCACTCCCGGCGGAACGGCAAGAGCAAGGAGGAGTCCGGGCCCCGTCGGGCATCCGGAGGTCGCCGAGCCTTGTGCAGTTTGAAAGGAGCGCACGAGTGGGACAGTGCACACGGTGCGGAAAGAAGCGATTTCTGCTGAGTTTCCCGAAGCGGTACGCGATCCCGGAATTGCGGGCCATGGTCAGTCATTGGCCCTGGCATCGGGTGCAGGTTTGCCCACAGTGCGAGCCGGACTTCCTGGAGGAGTTTCGCAACCGCGTGAAGCTGCTGGCTCCGCAGGTCGCGGCCGAGGGCGGCGACGTGACGGCCCCCGTGTGCCTGATGTGCGGCACCCAGGACCCGAAGACCGAGTACTTTCCGGCCGCACGTTGGGTCGACGGCTCCGGGGCGCCCGTGGCCGGGCGGTTCAGCGTCTGCGGAAGGTGTCGCGGTCGGTTGCTGGTCAACGGGGTCATCTCGTCGGCGGAGCTGCAGTCGGTGGATGCCTTCGAGCGTTTGCTCTCGGCCGTTCCCCAGGTCGCGGAAGACCTAGTCCGGCGCGATGAGGGCTGGTCGCCTCTTGGCAGGGAACAGCCGAAAGATGCTAGCGCCGTGCAGCGAATGGGGGCGGTCGGCGAGGCCGCGGCGGAGGCCTTTTCGTTCTGGACCGCTCGGCCCGATGCGATGGACGACCGGGCGGTTCGCGGCGCGATGTTGCTGCCGGAGGGCGCGACGGCCATCCCGACGCATCTCCGGTTGCAGTGGAAGCCTCGCCCGGAGGCCGATGCCGGCGGGCCGATGCTGGACGTGTACCGCATGGGCAAGCAGTACGTTCTCGTCCGCCGCGACGAAGGCGCCACCTCCGGCTGAGTGGGCGGCAAGGGCCGGCAACGGCGCGAGCCCGCGCATGCGGCGGACGAAAAGAGGCCCCCGCGCGGGGCGAGGGCCTCGGACCGTCGCTCTAACGTCGGTCGCCCGTTACTCTCCCTGGTGCCGCTTCTTCAGGAGTTCCTGGATGCGGCGCTGGGCGGCCCCGGGATAGGTGGCCTTCTCCTCCTCGGTCTTTCGGCGTCCCGCCAGTTCCGCCACCGTTTCCATGTCGTCGAAGTGCTTCTCGGTCACGATGCCGAACTGGTCCACCTTGATGGTGATCAGGAGCGGGTCGTCGGGATAGTCGTACTTGTAGAGCAGCCACGCCTCCTCGCTGCCTTCGGGGATTCGGCCGGACTGGTCGGTGACGTACTTGGCCTCGGAGGCCTCGCCGAGCTCGTCCTCGACCTCTTCCTGGAGCATGCCGACCTCGATCTCGTCGTAGCGCTCCTGGATTTTGTCCCGGCCGACCCAGGGACCGGAGATCCAATAGCACCCCGCCGATGCGGCCCACACCAGCACCAGGCCCACCATCGCGCACTTTTTCACGGGTCTCGCCCTCCAAAGCGGTTCCAACACAGGTCCCGGCGCCCTTTCAGGTTGTTATCGACCGTTCAGCCTCCGGCCTTAACGGTCCGTCGGCCGAACAACTTGCGCCCCGTGCCGTCCGGGACGTAGTACGTCGCACGGACCACGATCCGATCGTCGGCGACGGGGTCCGCGAACTGGAGCGGGAAGCGAAAACTCTCCTTCTGCCGATCGTAATAGCGGGCCACGTCGTCCTCAGTGAAGACGTGCACGGGCCAGTTGCCCACTTGCGCTCCGCGCTTGTCGATGCGATGCGGAACGTACCGGAACGCCTCCAGCCGGAAGAACCCAAGCGCCTTGACGGGATCACCGAACCGGTCCTCGAGCCGCACGCGGGCCACCACGCCGTCGCGCCGGCCGTCCTCGTCGAAGTCCGCGAACTTCGTGAAGTAGCTCACGGCGCACCGCTTGGGCCCGAACAGCTCGTACCATTGCGCGGCACCGACCGTTCGGGCGACCTCCGTCGACGGTTGGCCGGTCATCACCTCCCGAAGGGTTTCGAGGCGGCCGAGCAATTGCTCGCGCTCGGGGGATTCCGGCAGGCGTTCTGCCTCGCGCCGGGCCTCGACGAGCAGGCTGAGAGCCTCCTCGCTCGGGCCGGGCGAGGAGAGGCCCCGGCAACCCGGCACCGCGACGACGAGCAGGACGGCCATCAGTTGAACGCATCCGCGCAAGGCATTCCTTTCCACGGGTGTCGAGGCAGGGATTATAGCCCCGCCGCGCGCCGCGTGTCAAGCTCCGCGCCGGAGGTCCCGAGACAATCCGTCCGACGAGTTTCGGACTGGACGGTCCCGCCGGGGAGACGTATAGTGGTGATCTTGACCCCGTTGCGAGGCCGGCCGGTTTAGGTTTCTCCGGCGGGCCGCAACAACACGCGAGGAAGGAGAGGTCGGTGGCCGGAAAACAGTATTCCCTCAAGCCGAAAGCCGTTCCGAAGGTCCGCACCCGGTTCCGCCGCATCCAGACCCGGATTCCCGTGCCGGAATCGGTCCCGATTCTGAAGCGGCTCCGCAAGTACGAGCCGCGCAGCATGCGGGGCCAGCCCCCCGTGATCTGGGACAAGGCCAAGGGATGCCAGGTCTACGACCGGTGGGGCAACACGTGGCTCGACTGGTCGAGCGGAGTGCTGGTTACCAACGCCGGCCACGGCCGCAAGGAGATCATCGACGCCGTGGTCCGCCAGGCCCGCAAGCCGATGCTCCACAACTACTGTTTCCCGAGCGAGGGGCGCGCGGAGCTGGCCCAGGCGCTGGTCCGTGCCGCCCCGAAGGGCATCGAGAAGTGCTTCCTGCTGACCACGGGGGCCGAGAGCACCGAGTGCGCGATGAAGCTGTGCCGCACGCACGGACAGAAGGTCGGCGGGAAGCGGAAGATCGGCATCGTCAGCTTCGAGGGGGCGTTCCACGGCCGGACGCTCGGGGCCCAGACGCTCGGCGGCGTTCCGGCCCAGAAGGAGTGGATCGTCCATCTCGACCGTTCGGTTTGGCACGTCCCGTTCCCCGACGGGTACTGGGTCGAGGACACCCGCTTCGAGAGTTTCCTTGAGGCGCTCGATCGGATGGGCGTCGCGGCCGACCGCGTGGCCGGCGTCGTCACCGAGACGTACCAGGGCGGCAACGCCAGCTTCGCGCCGCCGGAGTACATGCAACGGCTCCGGGCGTGGTGCGACGAGCACGAGGTGCTGCTCGTCATGGACGAGGTGCAGGCGGGCTTCGGCCGGACGGGCAAGTTCTGGGGCTTTGAGCATTACGGCGTGGTGCCCGACCTGATCTGCTGCGGTAAGGGCATCTCCAGTTCGCTGCCCCTCTCGTGCGTCCTCGGCCGGGCCGACGTGATGGATCTCTACGACCCCGGGTCGATGACCAGCACGCACACCGGCAGCCCCCTGCCCGTGGCGGCGTCGCTGGCCAGCCTGGAGGTAATTCGCAAGGATCGGCTCACGCAGAACAGCGCCCGGATGGGGCGCGTCCTGCACCGCGAACTGGGGAAACTGCAGAAGAAGTACCCGCACCGTGTCGGCCACGTGCACGGCAAGGGGCTGGTGGCCTCGCTGCACATGATCCGCGAAGGTCGCAAGGAGCCCGACGTGGACCTGGCCTTCACGGTGGTCGAGCGGTGCGTCGAGAAGGGACTGATGCTGTTCAGCCCCGTGGGCATCTCGTGCGTGAAGATCGCGCCGCCCCTGTGCGCGACGCGGGAGATGATCCAGGAAGGTTGCGAGGTGGTCGACGAAGCGATCGGCGAAGCCCTGGACGAAGGGACGTGACTTCAAAGGAGGACGGACGATGCGAACCGGATTTGTGATGCTTACGTTTGTGGCGTGCACGCTGCTGGCCGGCGGTTGCGGGCACAAGGCCCAGAAAGCCCCCACCGGGAAATTCGAGGAGCTCACCGGGACCGTCGAGAAGGTCGAGGCCGAGGGCGAGAACCCGGCCGGCTACCTGCTCAAGGGCGATCACGAATATGGCCGGCTGTACCTGAAGGTCGACGCCGAGTTGAACTCGCCCCGGCTCGAGCAGTACGCCGGAAAGAAGGTCACGGTCCAGGGCGGCGTGATGCCCCTGAAGGAAGGCCTGGTGGAGGACCCCGAGGTCTTCGTCATCAACGCGGGCAGGATCGTGGAAGCGGAGTGACGCGGTCGCCGGCGTTCCGGAAGACGCACCTTCACCAGAATGTCGCTGTATATTGCATCCGCACATACTGGACCGGAAGGGAGCGTAAGGCAATGCACATGATGTTTGTCGACGAATCCGGGGATCCCGGCTATCCAAAGAATAAACGATGGAAAACCTGGAGGGGAAGCACCCACTTCGCCAGAGTCGGGCTGATCATTCACGGTTGGCGCTGGAAGACATGGCACCAAAGAATCGTTTCGTTCAAGGGTAACCGCGGATTAACGCGCGATGCAGAGATCAAAGCGTCGCACATCCGACGCGGCAAGGGGGCTTTTCGAGGATGGGATCGGAGCCGACGCAAACTGTTCATGAAGGACCTGACAACACTCCTCGGGGGAACCACCGACATCACTCTGCTCGGCGTGATCATTGACAAGAGGCGCGTTGACACGTCCAAGAGCAAGCGGCTGGTCCGTCCCGAAGTCAGATCGCTCGAACTGCTTCTTGAGCGATACAATGGCTTCCTGCACGAACAGCGAGACAAATCCGGTATCGTGGTTCTCGACCCGACCAAGGAAACCAGTGACGACAACCTGCGCTATTTCCAGTCCTACCTTCTTGACCAATCGGAGCACTTCGACCCGCTCCACATCGTCGAAGGCACCTTCTTCGCCAAGTCACACACGTCCAACTTAATCCAGGTCGCTGACGTGTGCACCAACGTTCTATACCGGCAGAAGGTTCACGCTCAAGACCGAGCCGAGTACAGGGCAATCCATAAGAGGTTCTGGCGGCGTAAGGGCCGGCTGCAGGGATATGGAATCAAAGAGTGGCCTGAATCGCAATAAAAGCAGCGGCCAAGGAGGCTTTCACCTCACCAGTCGCACTCTCGCGGCTGTCTTGGTCGCTACAATAACTATACCATCAATCGGCAAGAAGTCAAGGGGGAGGCGAGCAAATCCAACGGGCCGCACGTCTTCTTCTGCAAGTGCCGTACTAGTGCCTCATGCCTTTTGTTATTGAGGGCTGTTGTTTCTGGCCGATACCTCAA
>CAZGEE010000128.1:699-5722 GCA_964525035.1 uncultured Anaerolineales bacterium | reverse complement strand
TTCCATCTGTCCGCTGGAGACCATCAGGGCCATGTCGGTCGAGTCGCCGGCCCGCCCGTTGCCGGGCTTGCGGACCTTGAGCCGGCGCCGCGCCTGGGCCCGCTTGTCGCGATACAGGATGTAGGCCTTGGCCGTCTTGGCATGGCCGGTCTCGATCAGCACCTTCTCGACCATGTCCTGGATTTCCTCGATGCTGGGTATTCGCTCCTGGCAACTTCGGTTGATGAATTCGGTCACGGCCCCGGCGAGCTCGTCCGCCAGTTCGCGGTCCTGGCCTCCCACGGCCTCGGCGGCCTTGAATATGGCGTTGGCGATCTTCGACGCATCAAACGAAACGACCCGACCATCCCGCTTGCGAATCTGGCACACACGCGTTTGCATCGACTGCTCTCCTTCTGCTGCGAAACCCGTCCCGTATGATATGAAGCCTCTGTATGAACCAGCCTCGCCCGCGGCGGGCGCCGGTGCTACGACCGGCGCCCACGGCCGGGCGGAGGCGTTTTTGACTCCAGTTCGTCCGCCGCCTCGCGGAACTGCGAGACGTCCTTGAAATCCCGGTACACGCTCGCGAAGCGGACGTAGGCCACCTGGTCCACCTCGCGGAGCTTCTCCATCACCCGCCGGCCGATGAAGCTCGCGGGGACCTCCTGCTCGAAGTCCGCCGTGATCTCGTCCTCGATGTCGCGGACGATGCGGCGGATGTTCTCCTCGCTGACCGACCGCTTGTGGCAGGCCTTGTGAAGCCCTTCGAGGAGGCGGTTCCGATCGTAGGGCACGCGGCTGCCGTCCTTCTTGACGACGCGGACGTGAACTTCCTGCTCGGCCTTCTCGTAGGTGGTGAACCGTCGGCCGCAGCTTCGGCACATTCGCCGACGGCGGATCGCCCAGCCGCCGTCGCTGCTGCGGCTGTCGACCACGCGATCATCATCGGCCTTGCAGAACGGGCACTTCATTCGCGTCTCTTTTCAGCAGACAGGCCGACGACCGATCATCCGTCCGGCTGGGCAAGGCGACTCGAGGCCCGTAACGGTCGCGACAGCGGACCGTACCATATCTGGGGCCCCTCCTCCATGTGCCTATCGGCAGTTCCCGCCAGAGATGACTATGAATTCGCCGGTCTTTCTCGAAAAAACCGGCGCTTCCTCCCGCATATTGGACAGATGGGATCATACGGACCCAGCATGTGGTGTGTCAAACCCCTAACCGGGCGGTTTGGGCACCCTTTTCGTCCATTTGCTTGCCATCATGGCGAAATTCAGCCCCTTAAGGCTTTTCTTAACTTTGTTCTAACCCGTTCCACTCGATCGCCGCGCGAAGCCGCTCCGACCCAACATGTAGAGGCCTTACCAACAGCTTTTCCCCCGCCGTCGACAGCTCTCCACAGGAAGTGGCACCCCCGGCCTGTCATTACGCAAGGGGTGCGGTCCCACGGGCGATCGAACCGTCGGCAACCGACCCGCGCCGGGCCGTCGCGCGGTGGACACTCCAGCCGGGCCGGTTGAACCGCGCGCAGCCCGGACCGATGCGGCTCAGTAGCGGTACGGATTGCCGGTCAGGCGGCGCAGGAGGGCCATCTGGCCCGCGTGGCCGCCCTCGTGCTGGGCGTGGAACCACACGCGCCGGCCCCGCGTGGCGAACAGCGCCCGGGCGCCTGGGGGAGTCCATGACCCCGGCCGCGCCGCGGCAAGGGCCTTGAGGCCGGGGCCCGTGCCCGGTATGATACGCGTGGCCGTTTCGGCTGGTAACGAACCCGGGGTGTGGCGCTTCGCGCGGCCCACGCCCTTTTTTTCAGGAAGGATGGAGGCGACGGATGGAGTATCGAGCGTACGGCACCACGGGGGAGAAGGTCAGTGCCCTCGGGATGGGCGGGATGCGCTTCGAGCGGCCCGACGACGTCGACGCCATGGCCGAGGTCCCCCTGTACCTGTACGACCACGGCGTGAACTATTTCGACACCGCCCCGAACTACTGCAAGGACAAGAGCGAGGAGATCGTCGGCACGGCCGTGAAGCAGATGCAGCGGCGCCGGCGCGACGGCGGGCACCCCTTCCTCGTCTCCACCAAGAGCAACAAGCCCGACGGCGACGACGTCCGCGCCGAGTGCGAGCGGAGCCTCCGCCGGCTCAACGTCGAGGCGATCGACTTCTACCACGTCTGGTGCATCCGCACCTGGGACGAGTGGGAGCAGCGCAAGGCCGGCGGGGCCGTCGAAACGTTCCACCGCCTCAAGGACGAGGGGCTCGTCCGCCACGTCGTCGTCTCGCACCACCTGGACTCCGACGACACCCGGCGACTCGTCGAAGAGGGCGAGGTCGAGGGCATGCTCCTGGGCTTCAACGCCGCCAACTTCGCCTACCGCGAGGACGGCATCCGCGCCGCCCACGAGAAAGGCCTCGGCGTCATGATCATGAACCCGCTCGGCGGCGGGGTCTACTGGCAATCGCCCGAGACCTTCGCCTACCTGAAAACCCGGCCCGGCGACGACCTCGTGAGCGGCGGACTCCGGTTCGTCCTGAGCCACCCGCGGGTCACCGGCGCGCTGGTCGGCGCGCGCAATCTCCACGACGCCGAAGCGGCCGTCCGCGCGGTCGAGGACATGACCCTCTACTCCCCGCAGGAACTCCGGGCGGTGAAGGAGAAGTCCCGCGAGGGCCTGGCCGACCTGTGCACCGGCTGCGGCTACTGCAGGGAGTGCCCGAAGGACATCCCCGTCGCCCAGTTGATGGAAACCTGCAACTACGTCCTGCTGGGGAAGCCCGACACGGCATTCGGCCGACTCAAGTGGCACTGGGGCGTCGACGACGTCGATGCCCTTGTGGACCGTTGCATCGACTGCGGCCGCTGCGAGGAGCTCTGCACCCAGCACCTGCCCATCCGCGAGCGGTTCCCCGTCATCGCCGACGCCTGGCGCAAAGGCAAAGAGGCCTTCGAGGCCCGGCAGAAACAACAGTCCTGACCCGCCGCGGAGCAGGATGGCCGGAACATGAACCCGGCAGGCGCCGTGGTCTGGTGGGGTGCCACGCTTCTCGCTTTATGGAGAAGCGTGCTGACCGTCCGACCGGCGCCCGCGCGCACGGTCAGTCAGCCGCGCGCACGGGCAGCGCTGCGCAGGTGCCACGGTCCGGCGAAGCCGGGCCGTGCCGGGGTTGCGGGAGAATTCTCGTGGCATCGCCTGCGGGGAGTCACGTAGGTCGGGTCAACAGACCCGACGCCTTTCTCGAACGGACGCGGGCGGTGGCGGCGTGGAAGAAGGGCAAGAGGCCGTCCCCGCTCCCCCGGGAGGAGTAGCCATGCGAAGCGGTTTGAGGATAGCGAGTCCGGTTTGGGCGGCGGTCCTTTGCGCGTTGCTTGCGGCAGGGTGCCGGGAGCCGCCCCCGCGGACGTTCTTCCAGGACATCGAGGACGGGAACCTGGCTGCGGTCCGGGCGGCCCTTGAGGCCCACCCGGAGTGGGCGAAGGCCAGGATGCCGGAGGGCGACAAGACGCCCGTGATGTTTCCGGTGGTTCGCCGTGGCAAGGCGATGGTGGAGGCCTTCCTGGCGAAGGGAGCCGACGTGAACGTGAGGGGCAGGTATCGAAATACGCCCCTGTTCTCGGCGATCAGGTTCGACGGCTGCGCATCTCCCCCTCGCTTGGAAGTACCCAAGCTGCTTATTGCGGAGGGGGCGGAGGTGAACGTCCGCAATTATCGGCGCGAGACGCCTCTGTACCACGCTGCTAGGAGCGCGTGCGGCGTGGCTGCGGTGAAGCTCCTGCTGGACGCCGGCGCCGAGGTGAATGTCCGGGACGACCTGGGCGACACGCCGCTCCACCTTACACCCCATGCCCCGGTGGCGGAGATGCTCATTCGGCACGGCGCGGAGGTGAACGCGAGAGGCCGACGGGAGCATACCCCGCTGCACCATGCGGCCTTTATTGGAGATGTCGAGCTCGTCAAGGTACTCCTGGCCCACGGTGCGGAGGTGAACGTGCGCGACGCCGAGGGGCGGACGCCTCTGCACGAGGTCGAGGGCGTGCCGAGAGCGCGGAGACAGAAGATCGCGGAGCTTCTGGTTTCGCACGGGGCCGACGTGGACGCTCGGGACAAGCACGGAAACGTCCCGAAACTGTGAGCCGGGTGCCGTGGCCGCTCCGTCAGCCACGCGGGAGGGCGGGAGCCAAGGGCCGGTGAAACTATGAAAGCGCGGCTCCGGCCGCTGGCCGCACTTTGCCCTTGGCGGGAGCGGGTCGGCGGGTTACGATTGACTCATGTCGTTTCGAACGGCAAAGGCCGTCGGGTCTGTTGACGCGACCTACCCGGGGCCGATGGCACCTTGTCAGAGAAATTACACACAGTCCTTGACGCCACCCCCGGCCGAATCCGCTCTGGTCATCGGGCGGCGGTTCGTGTACACTGCACAGTCTGTCGGCGCTGATTCCCGCGAACGATTCCCTGAAGCGAAGGAGCCACGAAGATGAGCCTGAAGGAAGCCCTCGACTACAAGGCCGTGCAGCTCAGCCGATTGGCCGTGCAGATGACGACCGAGGCCGGGAGCGGGCACCCGAGTACGGCGACGTCGCTGGCCCACGTCACCAGCGTCCTGATGTACCGCGTCATGCGTTGGGCCCCGGCGGACCCGTGGGACCTGCGGTCGGACCGGCTGGTGCTCAGCGAAGGCCACGCCGTGCCGATCGTCTACGCCGGATGCATCGACCTCGGGGCGGTGGTAGGACGCGACCGGGCATCGGCCCGCCCGCTGACCGAGGACGCCGTCCACGAGCTGCGCGAGGGCGACAGTCCGCTGGACGGCCATCCGAACCCCGTGGTGGGTTTTCCGCTGTTCGATTCGGCCACGGGGTCGCTGGGGCAGGGCCTCAGCGCCGGGGCGGGGCTGGCTCTGGCCGCCCGGCAGGCCGGCACCCGCCGGCGCGTGTTCGTCGTCTGCGGGGACGGCGAGATGCGCGAGGGCCAGATCGCCGAGGCCATCGACTTCGTCAAGGACACCAACCCGGGCAACCTCGTGCTGGTCGTGAACTGCAACCG
>CAZGEE010000128.1:0-689 GCA_964525035.1 uncultured Anaerolineales bacterium | reverse complement strand
CCAGAGCGATTACGTGAGCGAGCAGCAGTCGGCCGACGTGGTGGTCAGGAAGCTGAAGGCCGCCGGCTGGCTGGTTCGCGATGTGGACGGCCACGACGTCGAGGCGCTCGAGAAGGCCATGAGCCGGATTCCGAAGTCCAAGCCGCTGGCGGTGGTCTGCCGCACGCAGAAGGGCTGGGGCGTCGAAGGGCTCCAGGGCCTGGGCAAGCACGGCAAGAGCCTGTCGGACGAGAACACCCGGGCGGCGCTGGACGAGCTGAGCCTGCCGCCGAAGCCGGCCGAGCTGGAGGACCTCCGCCCGCCGAAGCCGCGCGGCCGCAAGGTGAAGCCCGCGCCGGAGCTCGTCGGGCTCGACGCCCCGGACTTCTCCGAGGCGATGAAGGACGGGAAACTGGCCACGCGGAAGGCCTACGGCATCGGGCTGCGCGAGCTCGGCCGGAAGAATCCGCACCTGGTGGTGCTCGACGGCGACGTCAGCAACTCGACCTACTCGCAGTACTTTGCGGAGGCCATGCCCGAGCGGTTCTTCGAATGCAAGATCGCCGAGCAGAACATGGTGAGCGCGGCCGGGGGGATGGCGGCCGGGGGACTGCTGCCGTTCGCGAACAGCTTTGGCAAGTTCCTGGTCCGGGCGTACGACCAGTTGGAGATGGGGGCCTACAGCGCGTTCAACATGAAGCTGGCCGGCA
>CAZGEE010000127.1:0-5755 GCA_964525035.1 uncultured Anaerolineales bacterium | reverse complement strand
CCGCGGACGCTGAGGATCTCGCCGAAAAAGCCCGTCTCATCGAGCATCTTCAGCTTCAGCAGGCCCGGCAGCCAGAGCTTGTCCTGGACCACCCCGTGCTTGACGCCCGCCTTACGGGCCAGGTCGTACAGCCCGACCGCCGCGTCCGTGGTCAGCGCCGTGGGCTTCTCGCAATAGATGTGCTTGCCCGCCGCGATCGCCTGCTTGACCGACTCGGGCCGGCGGGTCGTGGTCTGGGCGTCGAAATAGACCGGGTACTGCGGGTCGGCCAAAACGCTGTCCAGGTCCGTGGTGTATTTCTTCACGCCCGACAGGTCCGAAAGCTTCTCGAGTTTGACCGGGTTGCGCCCGACGAGGATCGGGTCGGGCAGGATCACCTCGCGATCGCTGATCTTCACCCCGCCCTGCCTGATGATCTCGACGATCGAGCGCATCAGGTGCTGGTTGGTCCCCATGCGCCCGGTTACGCCGTTCATGATGATGCCTACCCGGTGGGTCGTCATATCCGACATTCGTATGGTCTCCTGAAAAACGCCGTTCCGGCATTACGTGAATTGAGAACGGAAAGATTAGCGCACGCCTGCTACGGTTTGTCCGTACACTGCCCCCAAGCGCCCGCCGGCAGGGGCGGGACGTCCTCGCCCGCCTTCGGAAGCGTACCGTCCAGTTCCTGGCGCCAGTGGGCCACGTCGCCCGCCGGGCCGTAGCAGTAGATGAACTTCAGCGGCTCGTCGCCCACGTTGGTGAGCTGGTGGAACTGGCCCGAGGGGATGTAGACGGCCTGGCCGCCCGCGAGGGTCTGCCGCTCGGAGCCCAGGCACATCTCGCCGGTGCCTTCGAGGACGAAGTAGACCTCCTCCTGCTCCTGGTTGTGCCACGGCACCTGACCGCCGCGCGGCTCGAGCGTCACGTAGCCCATCGAGAAGGCCTCGGCCTGGACGGGCGATGGCCCGCCGACGAGGTTCTGGGTTCGCCGCCTCGCCGGGTACGTCCGGCCTTCGATTTGCTTCAGGTCCGCAATGTTCATCCGGCACCCCTTTCCTTCCGTTTGCCCCGTGTTCCCGTCCGGAGCGTGTGGAACCCGGTACGGTACGCCTCTTACCGCGGGCGGTCAAGGGCTTTCGTCGGCACCAGGGCTATTCGGAGGGACGAGGCCACAGATGGGGTCGGCGGGATTTGACGGACCGTGTTTTCTAAGGTATTCTTATGATATGAGTTAGGCCTGCGCCGCAGGGCGTTCCCGGCCTGTGCAGCCCTCCGGGCCGTCCGCGGTGCGCCTGGCTGTTCCTGCTCGGCTTCGAAAGGAAGGTTTCCGATGGCTCTGACACGAACCTTTGCGCTGGTCGCCGCGGTCGTTCTCGTGTTGGGTCCGACCGCCCTTGCGGCGACCTATTACGTGGACCGGAACCACCCTTCCGCCTCCGACACCAACCCGGGCACCGAAGATCAACCGTGGCTGACCGTCGGCAAGGCCGCGGGGTCCACGGCCGTCGGCCCCGGCGACACCGTGATTGTGAAGCAAGGCATCTACCGCGAACGCGCGAGCATCTCGCGCAGCGGGGTCGAAGGCAATCCCGTCACCTACAAGGCCAACCCGGGCGACCGGGTGATCCTGGCCGGCAGCGAGGAGATCACCGGCTGGCAGGAGCTTCCGGAGGGAATGGCCCGAGGGAACCCCTACTACGAGAACATCTACTACGTGGACCTCGGGTACGAACCGCTCCGGATCGACGAGGACGAGGTCAAGATGCAATATGCCCGCGAGCCGGACCAGGGCTGGTGGGTCGTCGGCACCGGAAGCGACCCCACCCACGTCGTGGACCCGGTTCACCTGACCCAGCCCGATTCGAACTATTGGGTCGGGGCGGACCTGTTTTTCGTGAACCTCCAGCCCGTGCAGAACCAGTCCGTCGGGGTGACCGCCTACGACCCGGGAACGCACACCGTGACCGTGGACGGTTCGCTGGCCACCTCCGGCGACAGCGGCCCCCAGGCGGGGACCGACCTGTACTATATGTACAACAAGCTCGAGCTCATGGACCATCCCGGCGAGATGGTCCTCGAGGACCTCGGCGGCGGGAGCTACCGGCTCTACGTCTGGCCTTCCGACGGCGGCAACGCGAACAATCACCTCTACGAGGGAACCACCGAGACCCGCCACGTGCTCTCCTGGGGGACGGCTCACCACGTGGTGATCGACGGGTTCGAGGTCCGTCACTGCGCCGGCTACGGCCAGGGCCTCGGCGAGCGCATCTCGGGCGGCGCGCATCACATCACCGTCCAGAACTGCACCGTCCGGGCGTGCCAGTACAAGGGAATCTGCGCCAGCGGGTGCGACAATCTCACGGTGCGCAACTGCCTGAGCTTCGACAACGGGTACGGGGTCACCGTCGGTAACGGGACCGACATCCTCATCGAGGAGTGCGACATCCACTCCAACACCGTCGACGGCATCGTGGCCTCGCACGGCGTCTACGACCTTGTCGTCCGCCGGTGCTTCGTCCACGACCATTTCCTCTGGGGCCACCCGGACAACCTCCAGACCCACAACGGTGTTTACAACATGTGGGTGGAGGACTGCGTGGTGCTCAACTCCGGCCAGAGCCACATGATCGAGGGCACCGACGGCCTGCACTACATCAACACCATCGTCGCCGGGTGCAGCGGATGGATGCTTCACGGCGGAGCGTCCAACCAGGAGGTCCGCGACACCACGCTGGCCTACAGCGGGTACGGCCTCATGACCCTCGGCCACGACGGCTACACGTTCCGCAACAACGTGTTCTATCGCGGCCACGGGAACGTCCTGTGGGGCGCCGACAGCTCCATGCAGTACGACAGCGACTACAACCTGCTCTACCACGCCCCGGGCGTCGGCGGAGCCATCATTAACTGGGGCGGATCCTGGCTGAACTTCTCCAGCTACGTCAGCACCAGCGGTTACGACACCCATTCCCTCAACGTCGATCCGCAGTTCGTCAACGCCCCCGTCTACTACGAGCAGATGGACCACTACGAGGTCCCCAACTACACCTCCACCCGGGTCTACCTGGCCGACCACAGCCTGTTCGACCTCGGCGACCACATCGAGATCAACTTCGACGGCGTCGTCCGCAGCGTCACGGGCAAGGGCGGCAGCACCGGAAGCGAGTGGATCGAGTACACCCCCGCCACGGACGGGCCGGTGCTGAAGTCCGGCGTCGTCGCCAACTGGAAGACCAACACCGACTACGCGATCGACCTCCGCCTCCGGCCGACCAGCCCCGCCATCGGGGCTGGCGAAACCGGCGGCGACCTCGGATCGGACCTGAGCATTCCCGAGTTCCGCCAGGGCGACCTCGACGGCGACGGGCTCCGCGACGTGCCCGCCTGGCCGCCGGGCGGCAGCCCCAGCCAGGGCATCACCCGCTGGGACGTGGTCTCCACCCACGGACCCCTGGGCGACCTCGCGGTCGAGGCCGAGCCGCACTACGTCGAGCCTCGCGCTGCCGGCGCCCTGGCCCTGCGCGCCACGTGCAGCGTCGCGCTCGACCCGGCCACGGTCGTGCCCGGGGCCGTCACCATCACCGGCGAGTCCGGCGGCGACGTCTCCGCCATGATCTCGTGCGTGGGCCCGGCCGAGGGCGACACCGTGATCGTCATTGACCTGTCCGCCGCGCTGCCCGACGCGGACCGCTACGCGGTCGCCCTCAGCGATACCGTCCGCGCGGCCGACGGAACCGAGATCGGCGGGGCTATGAGCCGACAGTTCGCCACCCTGGCCGGCGACGTCGACGGGTCCGGGTGGGTCAGCGCGGCCGACGTGCTCGCCCTGCGGGGCCACCCCGGCGAGGCCGTGACGGCCGAGACCGCCCCGTGGGACGTGGACGGCTCCGGCGCCGTGACCGGCGGCGACCTCCGCGCCGTGCGGTCGAACCTGGGCCATTCCCTGCCGTAGGCCCGCCGCATGCGGGCCGCGCTTTGAAGCACCTCCAGCCGGCAAAGTCTGCGCTGCCCGCCACACCGTTGGCCTTGCTTCTCCGGGCCGGCAGCGGGAAACCGGCGACGGAGCTTGTTAACGCGTTTCTGACTTTCCCTCCGCCGCGCGCCCGGGTATCCTGCGGCCAGGTCGGATTGAAAACACTTTCGTGACGATGACGGGAGCGAAGCCCTGGCGAAGAAACTCAGGATCCTGTTCCTCTGCACGGGCAACGCGTGCCGAAGCCAGATGGCCGAAGGCTGGGCCCGACACCTGAAGTCCGACTCCGTCGAGCCGTTCTCCGCCGGGATCGAGCCCGCGGGGCTCAGCCGCCGCGCCGTCCGCGTCATGGCCGAGGCCGGGGTCGACATCTCGGGCCAGCGGTCCAAGCACGTCGACGAGGTGGCCGGTGCCGGGTTCGATTACGTCGTCACGGTCTGCGACAACGCCCGCGAGCGGTGCCCGCTCTTCCCCGGCAGGACCCGCGTGGTGCACGTGGGTTTCGAGGATCCGCCCCGGCTGGCCGCCCCTTCCGAGGGCCCCCGAGGGGCCGGCGCCGCCACCGAAGAGGAGGCACTGGCTCCCTTCCGCCGCGTCCGCGACGAGATCCGCGCGTTCGTCGAAACGCTGCCGGACGCTTTGACGGAATCCGGAAGCCAACCTCCCACGCAGGACGGCCCCCGCGACGAGACGTGAATCGTCGCATTTCCCGAGCGTTACCTCCTCGGGCCCCTTGGCAACATGCCCGCGCGGAACGACAGCTCTCCCAGAGCTGGAAAGAGCTCTCGTTTTATATGCCACCAATGACTTGACTTGTCCTGCGTGGTTTGGCATATTGATTAAAGAGAGAAGAGGCGTTCGGGCGACAACCCAGTAAACGCAGAATCGCCGCCAAGACGGGTCCGGGGTGGATTCGTCATTCCCAGCAATCGCTCATGAGAAAGGAACTCCAATGCTCAAAAGAAATGCAATGGGTGTTTGGATTTTCGCCGGTTTTGTGATCGCGCTAGTCGGTGCCGCCTCTTGGGTGAGTGGAGATGACTTGCCAGAGCCGTCGAAGCAGTTCAGTTCGGAGGATTTCGAGCAACTACAGATAAGAGTGGCAGAGCTTGAGAATGCCGTGAAGCAGTATAAGGCCGAGCTTCACCTGCTGAGCCGGCGGGTTGACAAGCTTCAAGAGACGAAGGCGACGAACGAGCAGTTGAAGATTCTGGCCAGGTCGTTGAACAAGTTGCAGCAGGCCGCGGGCGCACCGTCGAAATCCGAAGCTGCTGGCGTAGGGAAGTCGGCTTCGTCAGAGTCCGAGAAACCCCGGGGCTCAGCGAGGCAAAAAATGACCTCGGCAGGCTTCACGTTCACGAACGTGAAGCGCAAGGCGCAGCATTTTGGCGGAGCCAAATTCATCGGGGAGGTAACGAACCACTCAGGGAAATCATACAAACTGGCGAATTTTGTGTTGTCAGTTTACACGGAAGACAGGCAGCTTATCGATACGGCGGCGTTCGTTGTCACAAACCTCCGTAACGGTCAAACGAAGACGTTTTCCGCCTTGTTCGCCGACGAGCTGCCCTCCGGCTTGAGCTACAAGATAGACTTCGAAAATGGCTTCTGAGGTCGGCCTTCCCTCGACAGTAGCAAGACGTGGCAAGGTGCGTCGGTCGTGAGCCCGAGCCCTGCGCGAGGTGGGGCTCCGAATGCACGAAGCAAGAGGCCACACGTGCCTTGAACCTGCAAAGGCTCACTCCTGCTCCTCGTCCGGTTTCTTCTTCCCGAAGATGCCGTCGATCGCCTCGCGAA
>CAZGEE010000126.1:0-5765 GCA_964525035.1 uncultured Anaerolineales bacterium | reverse complement strand
GCTCCGGGCCTACCAGGACGACCGTGGCGCGTGGCGCCTGAAGGGCGTAAAGCGGTTCATCACCAACGGGTGCGGCGAGGTGCTCCTCGTGCTGGCCCGCAGCGAACCGGACGAGGCCGGCGGTATGGGCCTCTCGCTCTTCCTGACCGAGAACAACGAGCGTATCCGGGTCCGCCGCATCGAGGACAAGATGGGCATTCACGGATCGCCCACCTGCGAGATGCAATTCAACGACGCCCCGGCCGAGCTGGTCGGCGAACGCCGGCGCGGCCTGGTGACCTACGTCATGGCGCTGATGAACGGGGCGCGGATCGGCATCGCCGCCCAGGGGCTCGGCATCGCCGAGGCGGCGTTCCGCGAGGCCCGGGCCTTCGCCTTCCACCGGCGCCAGTTCGGGCGCCGCATCGAGCAACTGCCCCCGGTGGCCGACCTGCTGGCGAGCATGAGGACGTCCATCGAGGCGGCCCGGGCGCTGCTCTACCACACGTGCCTCGTCGTCGACCGCGACCAGGCCCTGCAGCGCCGGCTCGAGGCCGGACAGTACGAGGACCCCGCCCAGCGAAAGGCCGACACCCGGAAGCAGAAGCAGACCAAGCGGCTGGCCGGGATGCTCACGCCGATGTCGAAATACTATTGCAGCGAGTTGGCCCAGACCTGCGCCAACGACGCCATCAGCGTGATGGGCGGGTCCGGCTACATGCGCGACTACCGGGCCGAGCAGTTCTACCGCGATGCCCGAATCACCACCATTTACGAGGGCACCACCCAGCTCCAGGTGCTCGCGGCCATTCGAGGCGTCACCAGCGGGACGGCCGAAAAGCACTTCGTCCGGCTCGACGAGACGCCGCCCGCGGACGAAGAGCAGCGTCACTTGCGCGACCGTCTCGGCGAGATGCGCGGCCTGCTGCAGTCGGGCGTCGACACGGTGAAAGCCGGCGGATCGGATTACCTGGACCTTTCGGCCCGAAAGCTCGTCGACGTGGCGATCGACATCCTGATCGGCTACCTGCTGCTCGACCAGGCTCGCCACGCGGAACGCAAGAAAGTGCTCGCGCGACGGTTCATCACGCAGGCCCTTTCCCGCGCGAAGGAAAAGGTCGGCCTCGTCCTCGAGGGCGAGCGCTCCACCCTCGACGCCTACGATGCCATCGTCGGCCCGGTCAGCGAAGAAGAGTCCTGACAGAGGCGACGACCAGCCCATCCTTGCACGGAACTCACGAGAGCGAACATTCCCGGGCGGCGTGCGAACTGCCGCACACGTGTGGCGGCGCAGAAAAAGCCCGCCGCCTCCGGGCATCTGCCCCAAGCGGCGGGCGTAAGACGGTTGCGGCGCGAAGGGGTTACGGCTTCACTTCGATCTGGCGCGGCTTGGCCTGTTCGCTCTTCGGCAACGTGATGGTCAGCACGCCGTCGCGGTGCGCCGCCTCGATCTTGTCCACGTCAACCTCCGAGGGCAGCGTCACCGTCCGCCGGAACGTGCCGTATCGCCGCTCCGTGTGGTAGTAGCCCTCACGCTTGTCCTCGTGCTCTTCCTTCTTCTCGCCGCTGATGGTGAGGGCATTGCCGTGTACCGAGACGTTGATGTCCTCGGGCTTCATGCCCGGGGCCTCGGCCTTGATGACGATCGCGTCATCGCGTTCCATCACGTCCAGCGCGGGCCATGCGGTCGTGCCCGCCGCGCCGAACGAAGGCAACCCCCAGTCCCCGAAAAAGCGGTCGAGCATCCGGTCGAAATCATTGTGCAGCCTTGCCAGGCCGGATTCCTGGTTCCGTCTCGTCGGTAGCCGTGACATAGCAGGCACCTCCTTTCCCATTGCCAGTCACCCCACGTACCGGACTTCAGACGCGACCCGCGAAAGCTCTGCAGTGCGTTACCCCGGCCGGGAGCACTTTTCGCCGGTCTCCATCCGTATTGAGATGCAAAGAGCGTGCCAGATCGCCACGGAGCCGCTTTGCGCACAAGCCCCTATTTGGCAAGGGGTTGTGCGATGCCGAATGGAGGCTTGAACCCGGGTGGGCCTGCCACAATGGCAGGGCGGCTGAGGCCGGAACCTCTGCCTGCCAGTCTGGCAGGCCGACGCTGCGGGGATGGTTCGATCAGAGGAGGCGGCAACCCCGTGCGGCCGAAGAGCCGCGATTGTCGGCCCCACGTGCGGGAGGCCCTTGGCGGTCTTGCCAGGAGGGAAGCCGGCGTGCCGTCACGGCGCCCGTTCTACGCACCGTACTTCGTGAGCCGACCCGCGTGCGCCAGGGCGAGCTGCATGAGGTACTTCATCGGGAGCCGGCCGAGCCCGCCCCCGATGCACGCCACCTCGTCGAACCGGGTGACGGCGTCGCGGCGGACCGTCGCGGGAGCCCACAGGATCGCCGGCACCGCGTGCCACGAGTGCGACTTGAGCTTCGCCGGCGTGGAATGGTCGCCCGTGACGACCAGCACGTCGGGCTCCAACTCGCGCAGGCCCGGCACCGCGTCGTCCAGTTCGCGGAGCCGTTCGACCTTGCCGCTGTAGTCCCCGTCCTCGCCGGTCTTGTCGGTGTACTTGAAATGGATGAAGAAGAAGTCGTACTGCTTCCAGTTCCGCTCGGCCACGGCCACGTTGGCCACCAGGTCGTCGCCAGGCTCGAGCAGCGTCATGCCCACGAGGCTGGCGACCCCGCGGTACATGGGATAGTTCGCGATGGCGGCCGGCTTCAGGCCGTACCGGTCCTGCATCCGCGGGAACTCCCGGTTCAGCGCGAATCCCCGCGCCATGATCGCGTTCGCCCGCTCCTCGTCCGCGAGCACGTCGCGCACCCGGTCGATCACCTGCTTTACCAGGGCGGCCGTCTTCCGGGTCTCCGGCCGGTCGTCGGTTCCCTGCGGCTCGAGCGGCGGTACGCCCGTGGCCTGGGGGTCGGTGTCGTGCAGGGCGTCGCTCAGCCCCTCGCCGCGGAGGACCAGCAGCGCGCGGTGTTCGGCCACGGTCTCCAGCAGCACCTTCACCCCGTCGATCTCGCCGGGAAGTTTCTTCCGCAGCTTGGCCACGACGCGGCGATTCTCGTCCGTGGGGATACGGCCGGCCCGCCGGTCGGTCACCTTCCCGTCGGCGTCGAGCGTGGCGAAGTTCAGCCGCGCCGCCAGGTCCCCCGGCTCCAGCGCGAAACCGATGCCCAGCGCCGAAAGGAGTCCCCGCCCGATGGCGTACTCGGTCGGCTCGTAACCGAACAAGGCCAGGTGCCCCGGTCCGCTGCCCGGCGTGATCCCGGGTTCCACCGGGTCGAACAGGCCGCACGCGCCCTCCGCGGCCAGGCGGTCCAGGTGCGGGGTGTGGGCCATCTCGAGTTCGGTCTTCTCCTCCGGCCCGCTCTGGATGCCGCCGAGCCCGTCGGCGATCATGAAGACGATGCGGGTCGACCCCTTCAGGAGCAACGGTTTGAGATTGATGCTCATGCAGTTTCTCCTTCCGGTTTGCGGTTGCATGCCGCTGCGAACCATGCATTCTATCCGGAGTGCCCGCACGGCGGCAAGGGGTTGGCGCGGCTTTTGGCGCGCGCGACCGGAGGCGGGGCGGCGAAATTTCCTTCGCCCGCGGGTGCGGACGGCCGCCCGAATGTGATAGAATACCCGAAGGCGGGGCCGAGGGGGGCTCGGGCGCGAGTCCGGGAAAATCGCGGAAGACCATTGGGGGTTCACGGCGATGAACGGAAGACAGACGGCGATCGCGGGCTTGGCCCTCTGCTGTGTCGCTGCGCTGGCCGCCGAGGCGACGGCCCAGGGGTTCTCCACCTTCGGCAACCTGCCCAGCGAAAAACTCATGCGGGACTTCGGGAGCTTCAGCACCGGCCGGCAATACACCAGTCGCGGCACCGGTGGCCGGCCGAGCGGTCCCCTGGCGGCGCGGTTCGGCGTGCGCCCGGGGGAGGTCGGCGGGCGCTACGGACCCCGGCGGTTCGACTTCTCGGCAATCCGCCAGGACCTGGCCGGCCTGCGGCTCCGGACCCTCGAAAGCTTCGCGCTCGGGCGCCGCGCGCGCTTCGCCGGCCTCCAGCGACTGAGCCTCGAATTGGGCGGCATGGTCGGCGGCGACCAGTTGGCCGGAATCTCCGACCCCCGGCGGGC
The DNA here is from genome assembly GCA_964525035.1 of uncultured Anaerolineales bacterium. Classification (GTDB taxonomy): domain Bacteria; phylum Planctomycetota; class Phycisphaerae; order FEN-1346; family JAACEH01; genus CAZGEE01. The sequence continues at coordinate 1,666 of CAZGEE010000126.1, read as the reverse complement.
GTTCTACCAGTTCATTTTCCCGTTCGGTCTGCGCGAGAAGCCCGAGCGGTACCCGTATGGCTATTATTGTAAGGAGTGCCTTTCCGAGGGGCACATCAGCGACCCCGACCGGTTCCTGCAGGCGTTCTCCCGCGAAGCCCAGGAAACGATCTCGGCCGAGGGATTCAAGAAGGCCCTGGCGTCGCTGCTCCGCACCGGCGAACTTCCCGAGGGGCAGACCCTGGACAGCTTCTACGACACCCAACTCGCGGCGATGGGAAACTATCTGTTCAGCAACGGCCGCTATGCCGCCGCCGCGGAGGCCTGGAGCGTTCTGGCCAAGCGCGATCCCACGAGCAGCCTGTTCGCGCAGGCCCGCGGGCAGAGCCTCTTCGCCGCCCGCCGGTTCGAGGAGGCCGGGGCCGCCCTCCGGCGGTCCCTCCGGCGCGCGCCGAAGTGGGGCACCGACGAATTCCGCATCGGGGGCGTCAACCTGCAGAACATCTACGGCAAGCCCGAAGACCTGGCCGAGGCCCGCCTCAACCTCGAACCCCTGCTCAGGGGCGAGACGGTCGCCGGCGACGTGCGATTCCTCATGGCCTACGTCGACCTGTTCCACGGCTTGTGGGATCGGGCCCGGGCCCAACTGAGCCGTCTGGCCGACCGCGGGGACGCCGAGGGGCGTGGCCTGCTCGAGACGCTCGAGGCCGGCCGGGTGGACGCCACCGTCCGCCGTCCCATGGTCTCCGACCGGGTGATCACCGCGGGCGACGTGGCCGAGATGGAAGAGGACGTTATGCTCTCGCTCGAAGAGCGCAAGGCCATGGCCGACGCCGTCCTCCACCCCGACTCCTACAAGGATTACATGACTCGCGGTGACTATTACTTCTTCATGGCCAACTACGCGCGGGCCAGCGAGTCCTATAGCGAGGCCGGAAAGCTGCAGCCCGACGACGCCATCCCCCTGTTCGCCCGGGCCCATGCGTCCGTGGCCGGAGGCGAGTTCAAGTACGCCGCCCGGCTGCTCCGGAAGGCCCTCGAGATGGAGCCCGACTGGGGACTCTACGATTTTCAGCTCGAGGAGTTCTTCGGCGACCGCAAGGACCTCGACAAACGCATCGGGGACCTCAGGCACCTGGTCAAGTTGCGCCCGGGGGACAACGGGTTGAAGTTCCTCCTGGGGTACGTCTACTACTTCGACGACCGGTTCGACGACGCGGCACGCCTGCTCTCCGACGCGGTGCTCGACGCGCCCGGCTACGAGGCGGCCGACCCGCTGCTGAAGCTGGCCCGGCTGCAGAGTTGACCCGCGGCCCGCGCCGAACGGAGGATTGCCGGTGCGAAGCGGGCCGGAACCTGATCCGCCCCGCGTGGCAGGCTCTAACTGCCCGTTCGGCCGGAAGCGACTTGAAAAACTCGGCCGCGTGGATTATGATCACCGTTTCCGGACCGGTTGCTGGCGTAGCTCAATCGGTAGAGCCCCGGTTTTGTAAACCGGAGGTTGTCGGTTCGAGTCCGACCGCCAGCTCCAGCGAAGGCCGCGCCGGCCGAGAGGCCGACGCGATGACGCAACCCGACGCAGGTCCGCGCCTCCCCGCAAGGGCGGCGCGTGCGGTGGGCGGATTCCCGAGCGGTCAAAGGGGGCAGACTGTAAATCTGCTGGCTCAGCCTTCGGAGGTTCGAATCC
>CAZGEE010000125.1:0-5775 GCA_964525035.1 uncultured Anaerolineales bacterium | reverse complement strand
ACCGCGAAACTCCGCTCGGGCGGTCTGTCCCGCGCCCGCCGAGGCCACGTAGCGGATGAGCCCGTACGGCCGGCCCTGGCGGTATTGGACCCGCGCGTCGGAGATTCCCACGTTCTCCGCAGCCCCGCCCGTGGCGTACAGGTGCACGAATTCCGGTTGCGGTGCGCCGCCCTCGTACGGGGAAACGTCCGTCAGGAGAGCGATCGACACCGGCGTTCGGTTGTGTTCCAGGATCAGCCGACGGCGCAGTTGGCGACCGGTTAGCGTGCGGCCTCGGGGTGACAAGGACTCCGCCACCGTGGATCGAATCTTCCCGGCTGCGCCTTCGACGCGGTCCTGCGCGGGGGCTCCCGGAAGGAAACAAATCGCGACGGGCAGGTCTTCCGGAAGCGCACCGAGAAATTCATCGAGTCTCTCCCGCAGCCGGGCGAGCCGCTGAGTGCCGTCGTCCTCGATCATCAACAGGCTGGCGGAGTTGTCCACCATGACCAGGCCGGCCGGCCCTGCGGGCTCCGACGCGCTCCAAGTCGGCGCGGACAGGGCCAACACCAACAGGCCAACCACCAGCACCAACAGCCAGAACGCGGTGTCCAGGCGGCGCAGGCGCCGCGCGGGCGACGGACGCGCCTCTCCCGCCGGGCCTTCCCACAGCGCCAGCGAGGAGACTACGACCCTCCGGGCCCGGGGCATGAACAGGCGAAGCAGCGCGAGGAGAGGAACGAGCAGAAGGCCGAACAGTACGCCGGGGTAAAGGAATGAAATCGGCATGGTCGTCCCGCCGTCGGGCGCTTTTCCTCCCCGGGTGAGGTCGCGGCGGTGTCGGCCCGCGAGGCACGGTCCGCCGAAACGCACCGCCATACCGCGCCTACAGCTTCTCCATCATCTTGGGGATGACAACCATCTTGGTCATCGTTACGTAATTGCGATTCCGGTATTGGGTCACGATCCCCGAGATGCGAAACCGCATCGGCTTTTCCCCGTACTCGCAGAGATCCTCCATCCGTTGCAGCTTCTTGTTCGGGAGGAGGATCATCGGGGGGTCGCCGCTGTCGAAGATGAAGTACGTCCGTTCACCTCGCCGGTCGACGCGGCCTTCCCGGTTGACCAGCTTCTTGCCTTCCCTGACGAGCCCTTCGCCGGCAGCCTCGCCCCCGGACCGGGACGCGGACTTCGGGACCTCCGGGTGAGGTTCCCCGGGAACGTCCATCCGGATCGGCTTGGGCGGCTCGTCCCGGTTCTCGCCGTTTTCAGAGGGCGCTCGAGGCTCTTCGGACGCGGCTTTCCGCTCTTTCTTCTTCTCTCCTCGCTCCTCCGGCTTTGACTCGCCGCTGGACCCGGCGCCCGTCTGTTCCTTCTCCCCCGACAGGCGCAGGCCGGAGGCCATCAAAAGATAGTTCCGCCCGCGATATTCGTAGACGCGGCCGGAAATGGTGAACTCCAGCGACCGCTTCCCATAGGCGGAAAGGTCCTCCATCCGCTCCAGGGCCTTGCACGGCAAGAGCACCACGTCGGGCTTCCGCGAATTGAAAACGAATACCGCCTGGCCGCCCTCGTTTCCCGGCTTGCCGGTACAGTCAAACAACCACTTGCCCTCGGGCATCAGGACCGGCTTCTGTTTCTCCGGTTCGGGCTCGCGCGACTGGAACGGATTCTCCGGATCCGCCTCGCGGATCGGCTGGACGTCAAGCACGCCGCCTACGGGGGGTGGCGAGTTCATTACTTCGCCGCTGTTCTCGCGGTTGCCGGAATCCGCCTCGGAGGTTCCCCGGTCATCGCCCCGTGTCACGGGGACCTCTTCCGCTTCCGGCTCTTCCGCCGGCGCGGCGGCCGAGGGTCCGGTGGCGCCAAACAACAGTAGCACCGCAACGCCGGCGGCCGTCGAGTACCTAAAAGAGCCGGGGGTATTCATTCGTTACCTCGTGGAACGTTCCCTCGGAATTCTAATTCCCTGGCCGGGACAGCGCCAAGACAAAAGCCTACCCCCTCGCGGCCGCGTTCAAGCGCCCTCCAGCCAGCAGGATGTTCCGTGCCCGCGAGGTCTGTTCGAGGCGCACCGGAATCGACCGTCCCGCCGTGACGTTCTCGACCTCGAAGACCTCGGCCTCGGCCACCTTTTCGCGAAGCCCCCTGACGCGAAGCTCGTCGCCCGGACTCAGGTGGTCGTAATCCGCCGGGTCTGCGAACACCAGCGGGAGGATGCCGAAGTTCACCAGGTTCGCGGCGTGAATCCGCTCCAGCGACCGGGCCACCACGCCCCGAACGCCCAGGTATCGCGGGCAGATCGCGGCGTGCTCACGGCTGGACCCCTGGCCGTAGCTCGTCCCGCCGACGATGAACACGGCCCGCCCCTCGTCGCGGAGTCGGGACGCGCGATCGGCGAACTCCGGATCGACCGGCTCGAACACATGCTTCGCGTACTCCGGGATGTTCGAGCGAAGCTTCAACAGGCCGCCCGCCGGCATGATGTGATCGGTGGTCACCTTGTCGCCAACCTTCAGCGCGACCGCTCCGGCAAGCTCGTCGTCCAGCGGCGTGGCCTCAGGCGGGTTTCCGATATTCGGACCTCGCACGACCTTCACCCTCGACCCGTCCTCGGGAGGCGCAACGAGCATGGAATCATCGACGACCAGCTCCTTCGGAAATTCGGTTCGCGGCGCACTTCCAAGCGTGCGCGGGTCGGTAAGCACGCCGCTTGCAGCCGTCGCGGCCGCCGTCTCCGGACTCACGAGGTACACCTGGTCGTTCGGGGTCCCGGATCGGCCGGAGAAGTTGCGGTTGTTGGTTCGCACGGACACGGCGCCCGTGGCAGGGGCTTGGGCGCAGCCGATGCAGAAGCCGCAGGCCGTCTCGTCCAGGCGAGCGCCGGCGGCGATCAGGTCGGCCATGCCGCCGTCGCGGATGACGTTCTGAAGCACCTGGCGCGATCCCGGCGCCACCACCAGCGCGGTGAACTCGGGAACCCTTCTGCCTCGGAGGATCGACGCCGCGGTCATCAGGTCCTTGTACGATGAGTTGGTGCACGAGCCGATGCATACCTGCTGGACGTCCATGCCGGCCAGCTCGGCGACGGTCCGCACGTTGTCCGGCGAACTCGGACACGCGATCCTCGGTTCGAGCGACGAGAGGTCCACGTCGATCACGCGGTCGTACTCGGCGCCGGCGTCGGCCGCAAGCGGCGCATAAAGCTCCTCCCGCCGCTGCAGCGCCAGGAACTTCCTCGTCATGTCGTCGGACGGGAACAAGCTGGTGGTGACGCCGAGCTCAGCCCCCATGTTGGTGATCGTCGCCCGCTCGGGAACGCTGAGGGTCTCCACGCCGGGGCCGAAATACTCGACCACGCACCCCACGTTTCCCTTGGTCGTCAGGATCTCGAGAATCCGCAGGATGACGTCCTTGGCGGAGACGTAATCGGGAAGACGTCCGCCGAGGCGGACGCCGACGACCTTCGGGCACGTGAGAAAGAACGGTTCGCCGGCCATGGCGGCCGCCACGTCCAGCCCGCCCGCGCCGATGGCCACCATGGCCATCCCCCCGCACGTGGGGGTGTGGGAGTCCGACCCCAGCAGGGTCTTGCCGGGGGCGGCGAAACGCTCCAGGTGGACCTGGTGGCAGATGCCGTTGCCGGGTCGGCTGAAGACGATCCCATACCGGGCCGCCGTGCTCTGCAGGTAGGCATGATCGTCGGCGTTCTCGAACGACAACTGCGCCATGTTGTGGTCGACGTAGCTCACCGACCGCTCCGTGCGCACCCGGGGACAGCCCAGTGCCTCGAACTCGAGCATGGCCATGGTGCCGGTGGCGTCCTGCGTCAGTGTCTGGTCGATGCGAATCCCGATCTCGTCCCCCGGTTGCCAGGAGCCTTCCCGCAGGTGCTCTTCGAGAATCTTTCGCGTCAGCGTGCGTGGCATAGAGGTCCTTTCCGAAACCTTCCGAAAGTGAGGATTATATCGGCCTGCGGCGCGCCCGGCAAGGCGGTCGGGCGGCGGGCTTGCTCAGACGGCCGACGACACGGTGTGCGCCGCGCGGTACGCTGATCGGCACCGCGCCGGTGGGGAGGTTGACCGGCAGGGAGGGCGGCGATAGAATGATCGTTCTGATTGGAATCCGGCGCTCAGGCCGGACGTGGAGATCAGCCTTGCGTGCTCGTCCCGGAAAAGAATCCAAGGACCTCGCCCGGCGGAGTAACGAACCTCCTGCCCGGCAAGAGTCAGGTGTGGAGGCATCCCTTCAGATCGTCGCAGGGCCCGGCAAGGGCGAGTCGATGCCCTTGACCCGGATGGTGACCCTGATCGGGCGGCAGGACAGTTGTGACATCGTGCTGCCGGATCAGACCGCGAGCCGCGAGCACGGACAGATCGAGCGGACGCCGGACGGATGGGTGTACACGAACGTCAGCGAGAACGGGACGTACGTCAATCGCAAGCGGGCCGACCGGGCCTCGCTGCAGGACGGGGACGTGTTGGAGGTCGGCGCGGAAACCCGGTTGAAGTTCGTGCTGACCCGGACGGAGCCTACCCGTGTGGCGCCGGTCAGGAGACGGCGGGCTCGCCGTTCTCGCGAGGAGATGGAAGCGGAGGAGTTGGAGGAGGAGCAGGCGTCCCCATCGGGCATCGGCAGTTTGTTCCAGCGTCGCCGCAAGTTGCTGATCGGTCTGGGCGCCTACGTCTTGGCCATGGCGATTGTCGGCGTCGTGCTGAAGGTTGCGACTTCCGACGGCGACGGCGCCGAAGAAAGCGTCCGCGCGTGGTCCGAGAACGATATCCGGCGGAGTCTGGATCTGTCGTTCGGGCTCTCGCCGGACCCGACGGTGGCCAACCGAAGACTTCGGGAAGCCAAGCGGTACTACCAGGATTACCCGCACGGCGATCCGATGAGCCTCTACAAGGCGATCGTCGCGTTCCAGCAGAGTAAGGAGTACCGGGGTGGAACGGACTGGCCCGACCCGCAGGACGGCATGACGTACTTCCGAGCCAAGAAGACCCTGGGGAAGATCCTCTGGGAATTGTACAACGATGCCCTCATGGCGGAGCGCCGGGGAGAGACCAACCGAGCCCGGGAGTTCTACGGGAAGATCCAGCGGCGCATCAGCGCCGCCAACCCCTTTTACCAGCACGTCAAGAAACGCCTGAGAAGACTTTGATCGGTTCGCTGCCCGGATCGACGCAGGGGCTGCGCGCGACGTGGCTTGGCGGGAAGGGCACGCCGATCGGTCACAGGCTGGCGAGAATCAGTACGAGAAGAATCAGCACGAGCACGCCGGCGGTGATGGCCAGCGCGTAAGCCCCCGCCGCGGAACACGCAGGATACCGCGCCGCCTGCTCGCGGAGCCGGGCCACGGCCGTCCGTACTCCCTCGACCGCTGTTCGAAGCCCTGTCCGCCCCGCATGGAGGAAGACCTGCCCGCCAGACTTCTTCGCCGGCGCAGATTCTTCACTCTCCGCGGTGCCCAATAGCCGCTTCAGGGCTCTGTACGCCACCGAATCGTGCGAAACGTCGGCCCCCGATTCGCGCAGGCGATTCACCCAGCCCTCGAGCACCTCCCGGGGTCGGCGCGGGACCTCCTTGACAACCTCCATCTCGGCGAAGGAATCCGGCCGTCGCGCAATGTCGCGATTCACGATCCGGGCCAGCTCGGGCGAGACGCCCAACTCGCGTTGAACTTCCTGGACCGTCCGCACGCGGTCGCCCAGGGAACCTTCCGCCGCGCACTGGCCCACGGCCGCCACCTCGAAGTAGGTCCACAAGGCCACCGGAACCGTTGCCCGGGCGCGCCCT
>CAZGEE010000124.1:0-5802 GCA_964525035.1 uncultured Anaerolineales bacterium | reverse complement strand
AGCTTTCTTGCAAGCAGCAGCGGGATCACGCGGACGTCGGGATGCTGCTGCCGCAGCTCACGGAGTTTCGCGATCAGGTCTTCGGGGTCGCCGGCCGCCTCGTAAACCCGCGCCAACTGGGAATAGGATTCCGAGTCCTCCGGCCAGCGTTGTTGTGCCGCCAGGGCCAGGCGCAAGGCCAGCTCGTTCTTCTCCCGGTCGAGCAGCGTGTCGATGATGTGGGGCAGGAGGCTTTCGCCGCCGATCTCCGCCAGCCCGCCCGCTTGGGCGAGCACCTCTTCGACCAGCCGAGTGCCTTCTTCATCGCGGCCCACCTCGAGCAGCTTGCGAGCGAGCAGCACCTTGATCACGTTCTGGTCCGGGGATGCCTCTGCATACCCGCGGAACGCCTCGATGAACCGCCCGGGGTCGTCGATCTCATCGTAGACGCGGGCCAGCAGGCGGTACGACGCCCCGTCCTCCGGGTGCTGTTTCTGCACCTCGCGGGCCAGCTCGAGCGCGGTCTCGACCTGACCGTCGTTCAAGAGCGTCATTACCAGTCGGGGCCCGAGGCCGGGTTCGGCCAGCAGGTCCGAGGATGCCTTGCGAACCAACTGCACCGCTCGGCCGTGCTCCCCCGCCTCCACGTAAAGCTGAACCGCCCGCGTGACGATGCTCTGGCGCAACTGGAGCAGGCGGAGAATCTGACGGTCGCGGCCCATGCTCTCCGGCGATTCCCGCAGCCAGGTGAGCAACCTCTCGAACGCCTCGGCGGCCTCGAGCGACCGGTCCCCCCGGTCAAGGAGAAGAGCATAATAATACAGCGTCAGGCCGTACACCCGGTCCGCGGCCGGCTCGTCGATAACCTCGAGGGCTTTCCGGAAATAATCCTCGGCCTCCTTGGGCCGCCCTTCCGCCAAGGCCAGGCGACCCAGGCCGTAGAGGCTTTCCCCGTCGCCCGGGTCGACCTCGGTTGCCTTCAGGAAGGCTTCCCGTGCCTCCTTCCTATCCTTCTTCTGGATATACGCCGAGGCCATGTCCCGCCAGATGCGGGCGCTCTCCGGATCCAGTTCCGCGGCCTTCCTGTACTCTTCAATCGCCTCGTCCAGTCGCCCCGCCTTGTGATGGTCGCGCGCGAGGGCGTAGTGGTAGAACGATTGCGGATCGACCGTCCGGGCGGGCTCGTCCGCGGAGGGTTCCGACGGCGAAGCGTCCCGGGTCGGGACCGCCTCAGGCGCCGGTTCCTCGGCAGGGACGTTCCGAGGCTCAGCCGGTTGCCCCTCGGTCTGCCCGATTACGGAGGCGGCGAGGACAAGGAGAGCGCCCAACGCCGCCGACAGCGACAGCGGACGCCCGGTTGCCCCGGCGACCGGTGTCCGGGAGGCTTTGTGCTTTTTGCAAATCACGGGATCACCTTGTTGAGGGGATAGACGATAATTCCCGTCGCTCCCGCCTTCTTCAGACGTGGCACCAGGCGACGTTCTTCGGCCTCCGGCAGAATCACCTCGACGGCGACCCAGTCCCCTTCCAGGAGATTGCTCACCGTGGGGCTCTTCTCGGACGGAAGGAGGCCGCAGACCTCGTCAAGCCGGTCTCGGGGCACGTTCATCTTCAGGCCCACTTTCCCCCGGGCCTCGATTGCGGCCTGGAGCAGCAGGCTTACGTTACTGATCTTCTCACGTTTCCACGCGTCCGCCCAGGCATCGTGGCTCGCGATCAGGCGCGTGGTGCTCGTCATCACCGTATCGACGATCCGCAGGCCGTTGGCTCGCAGGCTGGATCCGGTCTCGGTCACGTCCACGATTCCGCTCAGGAGGCGGGCCTTCGCCTCGGTGGCCCCCCACGAGAACTCCACCTTGACGTTCACCCCGTGGTCGGCGAAGTATTTCCGCGTGACGTTGACCAACTCCGTGGCCACGACCCCGCCGTCGAGGTCCTCCGCGCGGCGGACCGTAGACTCCTGCGGCACCGCAAGGACCCACCGCACGGGCACGAGCTTGGCCTTGGCGTAGACGAACTCGGCCACTTCGACGACGTCGCTCTCGTTCTCGGTGATCCAGTCGCGGCCGGTCAGCCCGACGTCGACGACATTGTCCTCGACGTACCGGCTCATTTCCTGGGCGCGGAACTGGACGACCTCGATTTCCTCGTCGTCGACCGTGGGGAACAGGCTGCGCGAGCCGGTCCGGACGTCGTAGCCGGCGCGGCGCATCATATCGAACGTCGACTCCTGGAGACTTCCCTTCGGAAGCCCGAGTTTCAAGCTCTTGGCCATGTGCACACACTCCCGATCGCCACCCCGCGTGCAAAACCGCCGACCGAGTACCGCCCGGACGGGGGGCTCCGGGGCGGAGCGTCATCACTGGGCTACTTTTTCTTCTTTCCCGTTGACTTTTTCTTCTTCGCGCTCGATTTCTTTCGGCGATTTTGCCCGGTTCCAGTCCTCTTCCGTGTGCCGGTTGACCGTTTCGTAGAGCGCTTTCGCGCAGCGGTTTTCCCCGCCCTTTTCGTGGTCCGCTTGCGGGTACCGGATTTCGCGCTTTTGCGCCGCGAGCCGGTCTTTGATTTCTTTTTGACGACGGACTTCTTGCGCCGGGTCGCACGAGCCTTGCCCGTGGGGCACATGCTCTTGAGCGGGCACCGCCCGCAGGCGGGCTTTTTCACCAGGCAGACCTTCTCGGCCAGGCGATGGAGCAGCGCCCAGAACTCGTAACCTTGCTCCCGGGTCACCGCCCTCTCGAGAAACGAGTGCACCGCCTCCAGCAGCTCGCCCTTCTGCACGACCTTCAGCCTCGTGAGGACGCGGCGGACGTCGGCGTCGGCCGGAACCGCGTGGCCGGAGGAAAACAAGAGCACGGCGGCCGCCCCGAGGACCAGGTTCCCACGCGATTTGGCCTCGAAATACTGCCGGAGTTCCCGGACTCCCATCGTGCGGACGAAATCCCAGTTGAGTGTGTTCCTCTCGAGGAACACCTCGTTCAGCAGCCGCGTCGCCCTGCGACTCTTCGCCTCGGCGTGCGGCATGTTCGGGAGCACTTCGGCGACTTCATGGGGGAAGCTCACCCTGAGCTCGTTCAGGTCGACGAAGGAATCCCGGATGCGTTCCATCGCCTCCTCGGCCGCCGCTTCGCCGGCCTCCTCCATCAGGATGAACTTCAGCAGTTGGGGAACAACGTCGTCGCCCTCCTCCCGTCTCTGCTTGCCGTACTTCTTGCGCAGCGCCCGCCGCGCTTTCTGAACCACCTCCGCCCGTTCAGCGAACGATTTCATTCCGAGGACTCCTCCGCCGACGCCGAATCCTCCGAGGCCCCCTCCTGTCCGGGTTCGGGCCGACGGTATTCACTTCTTGCCTTCCGCATGAGCCGGGAAAGCTCCACGCTCTTTTTCACGCTATCGTCGAGCTCAAAGGAAAGGCGGGGGGTCACTTTCGCGGTCATCTCATCGCCTACCGCCTGTTGGAGCCGGCCCCGCGCCGAGTTGACGGCATCGAGGCACCGACGCGCCTGTCCCGGCTCGCCCAGGACGCTCAACTTCACCAGGGCCGTGCGCATGTCGGGAGAGACTTCGACCTCGGTGACCGTGACGAACCCAACCCTGGGGTCCGCCAGCTCCTCGATGATGGCCCGACTGACGGCCTCCTTGATCACGCGGGCGACTCTCAGCAAACGGCGACGAGCCATAACGACAACACACCTCTCCCCCGGGGCAACGCTCAGTAGACCTCGATGTCATGGTCGATCAGCTCGGCGACCACGGAGTTTCGGACGAAGTCCACGATTTTGCTCAGCACCTGGTTCGCGTGCCGCGCCTCGTTCGAAACGACCGCCACACCCAGCACCCCGAGCTGCCGGTTGTCCTGGGAGTCGACCTCCGCGATGGAAACCCGAAAGCGGTGCCACACCCGGTCCTTCAGGCTCTTCAGCACGCGCCGCTTATCCTTGAGCGTCCTCGCATCGCGTACCAGGATTCGTAACTCGCACGTTCCGACAATCATGATTCTGCAACGGCACCCCTATTCGAGGGACCGTTTGACCTCGATCGTTTCAATGGCCTCGATCACGTCGTCCACCTTCACGTCGTCGAAGTCCGCCACCTTGAGCCCGCATTCCATGCCGCTCTGGACCTCGCGCGCGTCGTCCTTGTAGCGCTTCAGCGACTCGAGCTCTCCTTCGTGAACCACGATGCCCTGCCGGCTCACGCGGACCTTGTTGTGGCGGCGGATCACGCCGTCGCTCACGTAACACCCGGCGACCGTGCCGAGGCGGGAGACCTTGAACGTCTGGCGGACCACCACGTGGCCGACCACCTCCTGCCGGTGCTCGGGTTCCAACATCCCCTCGAGCGCCTTCTTCAGGTCCTCGGTCACCTCGTAGATCACACTGTAGAGCCGGATGTCCACGCCCTTCTGCTCGGCGAGCTGGCGCGCCCGGTCCTCGGGGATCACGTGGAAGCCGATGATGACGGCGTTGCTGGCATCGGCCAGGAGGACGTCGCCCTCGTTGATCCCGCCGACGGCGGCATGGAGTACGCGGACCTGCACCTCCGGGTGCCGAAGCTCGCCCAGCGCCTGCCGGAGCACTTCCACGCTGCCCTGGACGTCGGCCTTGACGATCACGTTCAACTCGTCGACGTGTTCGGCCTCCATCTGTTCGAAAAGCTTCTCCAGCGTGACGTGCTTTCGCGACGCCATGGAGAACTCGCGGTTCTTGCGTTCCCGCGTCTCCGCGAAATCACGCGTCTTCTGAAGATCGTCGAGCACGTAGAACTTCTCGCCGACGGTCGGCACGGCGGAGAACCCGCTGACGCTGACCGGCATGCCGGGACCCGCCTCTTCGACGGACCGGCCCTGGTCGTCCACCATGGCCCGCACGCGGCCGTAAGCCTCGCCGGTCAGGATGAAGTCGCCCACGCGGAGCGTCCCTTCCTGAACCAACAGGGTCATCACCGGTCCGAGCCCTTCTCGCATTTCGGCTTCGACGACGGCCCCCCGGCCGGTGCGCTTCCGGTCGGCCGAAAGCTCGAGCATCTGGGCCTCCAGCACGAGCGACTCGAGCAGGTCCGGGACGCCTTGGCCGGTGATAGCCGAGGTGTGCACGACGATGGTTTTGCCGCCCCATTCCTCCGGGACCAGGTCGCGTTCGGCAAGCTGCCCGAACACCCGCTGCACATCCACCCCGGGCTTGTCGATCTTATTCAGGGCCACCACGATCGGCACCTCGGCGGCCCGGGCGTGGTTGATCGCCTCGTCCGTCTGCGGCATGACCCCATCGTCCGCGGCCACGACCAGCACGGCCACGTCGGTGATCCGGGCTCCACGAGCTCGCATGGCGGTGAACGCTTCGTGGCCCGGTGTGTCCAGGAACGTCACGTACCGGCCGTCCATGTTCACCCGGTACGCCCCGATGTGCTGTGTGATGCCACCGGCTTCGCCCTCCGCGACGTGGGTTTTCCGGATGTAGTCCATCAGGCTCGTCTTGCCGTGGTCGACGTGCCCGAGGAAGACGGCCACGGGCGGCCGCGTCTGCACGTCGGACTCCTGCTGTGCGGCGTCGAGCTTCTCGACCTCCCCGCGGACAGCCTCTTCAATGTCCAGCTCGGCCTTGATCTTCAACTCGACGCCGAAGTCCAGCGCGAGTTCCTCGGCCACCTCATTATCGAGGGTCTCGTTGACCGTGACCATCAGGCCCTGCTGCATGAGCCGGCTGATCACCGCGCTGGACTGGACCCCGAGGGCGGAACAGAAGGACTTGACGGTAATGGGCTCCTCGATTTCGAGGGTGCCTTTGGCCAGCGGCTGGTCGGCCCGCTTGGTCCGCCCCCCGG
>CAZGEE010000123.1:3407-5804 GCA_964525035.1 uncultured Anaerolineales bacterium | reverse complement strand
CTCCACGGCGTTCTCCAGCTCGCGCACGTTGCCGGGCCAGGAATACGTCTGCATCAGCCGGATCGCCTCGTCGGAGAATCCCAGGGAGGTCTTTCCGCTCCGGTCCGAGTAGATTTTCAGGAAATGGTCGGCCAGGAGCGGAATGTCGCTTATGCGCTCCCGTAGCGGCGGCAGATCGATCGAGACCACGTTGATCCGGTAATAAAGGTCCTGCCGGAAGTTCCCCTCCTGCACTTCCTTCATCAGGTCCAGGTTCGTGGCCAGGATGACGCGCACGTCGGTCTTGCGGGTTTCGTTGCCTCCGACCCGCTCGAACTCGAACGACTGGAGGACGCGAAGAAGTTTCACCTGCAGCGCCGGACTTGCGGTAGAGATCTCGTCGAGAAAAATCGTGCCCCCGTTCGCCGCCTCGAACTTCCCAACCTTGTCGCCCACGGCCCCGGTAAACGACCCCTTGACGTGCCCGAAGAGCTCCGACTCCAGAAGGGTCTCGGGCAGCGCGCCGCAGGCGACCTCGACGAAGGGCTTGTCGCGCCGGCCGCTTCGTTGATGGACCGTGCGTGCGATCATGCTCTTGCCCGTCCCGCTCTCCCCCGTGACCAGGACCGTGGCCTTACTGTCCGCCACCGCCTCGATGAGGTCGAACACACGGAGCATTTTGTAGTCGTTGCCGACCACGTTGTCGAGACTGTACCGCATGTTCAGCTGCTGACGCAGGTTCCGGTTCTCGCCGAGCAGGGCCTGCTGCGTCATCGCCCGCTGGACCACCAGCTTGATCTCGTCGTCGATGATCGGCTTCGTCAGGTAGTCGTAGGCTCCCATCTTGATCGCCTCGACGGCCGACTCGATCGTCCCGTAGCCGGTGATCATAATGACGGCCACGTCCGGGTAGCGATTCTTGCAGACCTTCAGCAGCTCGAAGCCGTCCACGTCCGGCATGCTCACGTCGCAGATCACGACGTTGAACGGGTCCTGGTCAAGGTGTGCCACTGCCTCCTCGAACCGCGCCGCCGTCTCCACCTCGTAGCCTTCGAGTCGCAGAAATTCGGACAGGCTGTTCAGGATGATACGGTCGTCATCGACGATAAGAAGCTTTCCGTTGGCCACCGTTTGGTTCCTTTCTCTCATCACGCATCCGTCTTCCGGGAGGGCGTGTTGCCGCCGGCCCACTCGGTCGGGATGCGGACCGCGAACTCCGCGCCGCCCTCGGGCCGGTTCTCGGCCGTGAGCGTGCCGCCCTGCTTCTCCACGAGCTCCTTGCAGATCGCGAGGCCCAGCCCGGTGCCCTCTCCCTGCCCCTTGGTCGAGAAGAAGGGCTCAAAAATCACCGCCAGACGGTCCTCCGGAATTCCCGACCCGTTGTCAGCTACACGCACTTCCACCGCGCCGGCCGCCACGAAGGCCCGGACCTTCACCCAGCCGCCCTCGTCGACCGCCTCGATGCCGTTCTTCACCAGGTTCGTGAACACCTGGTACATGGACGTGGTCTCCAACGCGGGCACGTTGTCGTCGATCTCCAGCTCGACGCGGACATTGCGCTGCCCCGCCCGGCCCTCGAGCGACTTGATCGCATCCTCCATGGCCGCCCGGATGTTTCCGTCCGCGGTTCCCCGGCTGGTCGAACGCGAGAACTGCAACAGTTCGCCGACGATCCGCGCCATGCGCATCAATCCGTTGTGCGCCTCGGCCAGGTAGGTTCCCGGCCGCTGATCCTCACCCGCGTTGCATATTCGGGATGCCAGATTGACATAGCGGACAATGCCATCCAACGGGTTATTCAACTCGTGGGCGACCTTCGACGCCAGCTTACCCACGGCAGCCAACCGTTCGCTCGCCTCCAGCCGACGACGGATGTTCACGTGCTGCGTTTCGTCCTCGACGGTTAGGATTCCCCCGACGATGGCCTCGCGACCGCTGAATAGCGGCGAGCACACGAGCCGCAGGACACGTTCACCGTCCCGGTCTCCACCGTAACAGACGCCGTCGAATCCGCACACCTGGCCGAGGCGAACCACGTCATTCATGATGTCGGCGTAATCCTCGTACCGCGTGCCGATGTCGGTCTTCGCCAGGCTGTCCATGACGTTCCGCCCGTGCGGAAAACACCGCTCGGCCATTCGGTTGCGGAACACCATCGAGAACGAGCGATCGAAGACCACGATCCCCATGGAAATCGACTCGAAGATGTTCTCGTTGAAACTCTTGACGCGGGCCAACTCGGCCATGGCCCGGTTCAGTTCGCGGGTAATCTCCATTATGCGACCGCGAAGGTCCTCGCTGAATCGGCTGAACGTGACCGTGCTGTCCATCACGGAGCCGGCGAAACTGGCGGCCGCTCGGATCAGGGCCTGCTCCCCCGGGGAGAAACACCGCCCGTCCTCCGTGGACCCCACCATC
>CAZGEE010000123.1:0-3397 GCA_964525035.1 uncultured Anaerolineales bacterium | reverse complement strand
CATCAGGAGCCCCACCGGTCCCTCGTCGCCCCCCAGGGGCACGGCCAGCACGGCTGAGAACCCGGCGAGGGCCGGCCCGACCTGGCCTCCCGGGTCGTCGAAGACCAATACCTCCCCGGTCCGCTGAAGGAGGCGCTCCGTGGAGCCGGCGTTCAGCAACTCGGCGTCGCACAGCAGATGCCCCTCACCCACCGTCGCCCCCGGTTTCAGGAAGCCCTCCGGGGCAATCCAACGGGCGACCGCCGCAGAATCGCACTCCATGAGCCGCGCCGCACCGTCCACGATGGCCTTCTCTAGTTCCCCGGCCTCGGCGCAGCCGGAAAGGGCGGCCCCCATGTCGGCCAGACTGTTCAACCGCGCGTCGTCGAAACGAAACGTGCGGGAAGCGGAGTTTTCTCGCCCATTGCCCAAGTCGAACCCGCCCAACAGCTAACGGCGACGCAAACAGAGCTTCGCGCCCCACGCCACCTTCCCAAAAACTGTCGCATCACGTCATCGCAGTGATGCCCAGTTTGAACGCCCGGCGTTTCCATGAAGCATCGGAAGTGTCTTCGGAAAGCGACCCCGGGATGTTGATAAAATACAACAGAATTCCGGGAAGTCAAATTGCGGGGCCTCTTTTTTTGTTGTGGGCACCGACGAAACTTCCAGGCCCAACGGCATTGCAGATAAGAGGTTACTCCACAGGAACTTGCAGGCCTGCCGCCGTCCTCAACGCCATTTTCCGATGGCGGACGCCTTAACACCGAAGGACCTTGGACGATCTCCACGGGCAGAAGGAGAGGCCCAACGCCGGCCACATCCCGAAAAGATGACTCTCCACGAAGCGGCACAGGCAAAGCGTGAAGGAAGCGGCCCGAGCGGCAAAGGAGCAGCGGCGGCCCTGAAAGGACCGCCGCCGGGAAAACCCGTTTCCATGCCCGCGCGCCGACCGCGTCAGGCGTCCCGCGTGACCACGCACTCGATGCGCACCTTGCGTTTCCCGTAGCCGGTCTTCGGCACCTCGATGAAATCGTCTTCGATCGCCTCGCCGTCGACCGTGAGGCCGGCCTCTTTGCCCCGGCGGACGGTAATGTCGAAGTCGGTACCCCGGAACGGCCGCACGTAACGGAGTTCTTTCCATTTCGACGGCAGGCACGGCTGGAGGCGGAACCCCTCGAGCGTCCTCCGGAATCCCAGCAGGCGGTCGACGCAGTTGAGAAAGTTCCACGCCACCGTGCCTGTTCGCCAGGGATCGTCCGAGACGTGGCGCTGCATGCGCATCGCCGACGGCCCCACGTAGCCGTTGACTTGCGCGTAGGGCTCGCTCTTTTCCTCGGCCGGCAGGATCCGCATGAACGTGTCGAACGCCTTGTCGCAGCGTCGGGCGTCGAAGTCGGCCGCCACCTTGAACGACGCGGCGTGACAATACACATTGCCGTTCGTGAAGAACCCCGGCGGCGTCCCGGTAAGCTGACCGATCCCCGGGTTGTACTGCGTAAAGGGCGGCCAGTTGTGGACCGGGCCGACGGGCGTGTCCACGATCGGCTCGACCTTCTCGGCGATCCGGGCGTATTCGGCCGCGTCGAGGATGCCCGAGAGCATCGACCACGACTGCGGATTGATAAAGCACTTCCCCTCCCTGGCGCGCTTGGTACCGATGCGAAGTCCGTCATCGTTGATCGAGTAGATGAAGTGGTCCCCGTCCCATCCCTTCTCGAGGATCGTCTTCTTCAACTGGTTGTACCGCCGCGTGCACTTTCTCGCGATCTTCTCCTCGCCGCGCCAGCGGGCCATTTTTCCGACGAGCCGCAGGACCCGGGCCAGGGCCATGCTCATCCACACGCCCTGCCCTTTGCCCTTGACGCCGACCTTGTCCATCAGGTCGTTCCAGTCCCCGAAGTGCACGAGGCTGAGGCCGTCGGCCCCGCGGTCGTTCCACAGGAACTCCATCGCGCGAAGGTTGTGATCCCAGATGGTTCCCTTACCCTTGTCGAAATACTCCACCTTTTCGTCCAGGAGCGAGAGGTCGCCGGTTTCGGCCAGGAGGGCGTCCGTGGCATGGCTGATCCACGAGGGCGAATCGGCGTAGTGCTTGTCCGCGGCCGCGATGTCCATGCTGGCGACGCGGAAAGCGCGCGGGCAGAACCCGTCGCTGCGCTGGTTGCGCAGCGCCTTCTTGAGCATTTCCAGGCCGCGCCCGGGGTTGACGATGCTCATCCCGGCCGCGTCCTGGCACGTGTCGCGGTAGCCCTTGAAGTAGAACCGGGCCCAGTCGGACATCAGGTAGAGCTGATGTTTCAGCCAGACACTGAAGAGGCGGTTAAAGTCCCCGTCGGGCGTTTCCAGCTTCAGGCCACCGAGCCGGCGGGTGTTTTCCTTCTTGACCGCGGCAAGCTCGCGCTCGATCTTCTCGCCGTCCGCGAACGTCCGCCGCATCTGCCGGGCCTCCTTCTCGTCCAGCACGATGCCGAGCACGACGTTCATGGTCCGCGAGGCCCCCGCCCGAAGGGTCACGTTATGCTGGAGGGCCCCGACCAGGTACTCGGCGCTGGCCACGCTGTTGCCGAGTTTGCCTTCCTCGATGCGCTGCGGCCGCACGTAGCTCCGGTACCTGCCGAGGAAGTGGTCCTTCGAGACGTCCCACCGGTGGATTTTGACGTCGGCGTACATGAAGGCCCGGTACCTTTCGTCCACGACCGTGTACGTCCGGTTGCGGAAGAAGAGGAAATTGTCCTTCGGCATGAAGAACGCGTCCAGGCCACCCACGTAGCCGTACGGCATATTCACGCCGTCGAGCATGATATTGGTCACGGGGAAGACCGAGATCTGTCGCGACTTCCGCGAGGTGTTCTTGACCTTGATGGTCCAGATCTCGCCGGAGTACTTGCGCGGGACGAACACGCGGAACTCGACGCGGATGCCGTTTTTCTCGGCCGTCTGGATCGTGTACCCGAGCCCGTTCCGGCACTCGAAGAAATCGTGCTCTGTGAAGCACGGCAGGAAGCCGGTGCTCCAGAACTCTCCCGTCTCGTTGTCGCGGACGTAGACCACGCGCGGATCGTCGCGCTTGTCCTGCTTGCCGAACAGGTTCGTAACGACCCCTTCCTCGTTCTGATACAGGGAGCAGCCATTCATGTCCTGGCCGGCGCAGGCGAGATAGGTGGGATTCCAGAGGTAGTTGAACCAGTCGCGTGGCGTGTGAGGCGTCGTGATGACATACTCCAGTCCGTCCTCGGTGAAATGGCCGTATTCGCCCATCGACAGTCTCCTCCCGTCTCGTTCCGGTTGTCTCCGTGTCCGCCGGCGCCGCGTGCCGTCGCGGGCGCGCAGTCCATCGCCAACGGCGCGTGCCTCTTGTACTTTGGCGAAGGCGCGATGTCAAGGCCGGCCGCGGAGGGAATCCCTCTCCGGCGAC
>CAZGEE010000122.1:0-5809 GCA_964525035.1 uncultured Anaerolineales bacterium | reverse complement strand
GTCCTACCCGGCCCACGTCCCCCTGGATGACCCCGAGGGCCCCACCACCGCGCGGGGACCAAGCCATTAGAAATTCTCGCCGAACAGGAAGCAACGGGCAAGGCGATTGCACAACTCCGGGTTGTCGTAGATCAGCGGCAGCAGCAACGCCAGGTTGGCATTGGGCATCTGGATGTACTCGGCGAAGTCCCTGCGCCAAACGATCTTGAACTCCAGCAAGGCGTCCTGACCTCGGCCGCCCGCCAGGGCATCGTCAATGCACCCGGCGGCCGTGCGGGCCGAGAGCATCGCCGGGTAAATCCCTTCGCCGCTGGCACTCGAGACGAATCCTCCCGCGTCCCCGATCAGCAGGACTCCCTTCCCCACGTGGCCCTCGTACTCAATGGCACCGGCGGCCGGAAGGATGCCCCGCCGCGGCTTGCCGGAGGTCGCCTTTTTCGGAAGCAACTCCGCGTCCCGAAGGTCAGCCACCCAGTGAGCGAATACCTCGTCCAATTCTTCGCCGGCTTCACCCCGCCGACCGACTCCGACGTTGACCGTGTTGCGCTTCGGGAACGCCCAGGCGTATCCCACGATTCCGCGATAGGCGATCGCAACGTGAATGCGCCGCTGCTTTCCGTAGAGCCGGTCGATCGTCCGCCCGTCCACCGCGATTTCGCGCTCCCGGCACGTGATCAGGCGTTCAGTCGGCCAGGCCTCGCGCAGCCCCGTCTGCCGGGCAACGGTCGAGTCGGCCCCGTCGGCCCCCACGATCACCCGGGCTTCGTACCGGGGACCGCCGCGGCACGCGACCGCAACGGAATCCTCGCGGACCTCGACCTTCTCCACGGTCTTTCGCTGAAGGACCCGGACCTGCGACCCCGCCTCGGCCGCCATCTTGACCAGTGCCTGGTCGAACCGGTCGCGGAGCACCGTGTAGCCGCTGACTGATCGGGATCGATAGACGGCCTCACGGCGGAAATCCGGACTGTGAAACACCAGCCCGCGAAACCCGGTTTCCACCAGGCGATTCCGAACGGAGGCCTTTCTGCGAACCCGGTCCAGTTCGGGGAAATCCTCGAACGCCTTCACGTTGACCCAGCCGCCGCAGGGCTTTCCTCGAGGGAAACGGGACCGGTCCAGCAGGATCACACGGTATCCCCGCCGCGCCAGCAACCGCGTGCAGGTGCTTCCTGCGGGCCCTCCGCCGACGACAATGACGTCCGCATCCATCGTGATTTCCTATCGGAAGAGGCACGGCCGTCGGCCGCGGGGGCTCAGCAGGACGACGCGACCACCTCTGCTCTCAGTTGCCGGCCTGGCCCCACGCCTTCCAGAAAGCCTCCTCGGCCTTCTGGTATTGCTCGAGGCTCACCCGCACCCGGTCCAGCATGTCGCGCATCAACTTCTGGTCGCCCGGGGCCTCTTCATCCTCGAGCGCCTCCAGCGTCTTGAACGTCGCGGCCATACTGCGCAGGTCGGACACGGCATCCGCGTAGCGCCGGGAAGCGCCGAGGATGTTAATCGTGTCGGCCTCGCGGGCCCCGGGTTTGTGGAAGAGCCGCCACGGATCCTGCAGCAACTCCGAAACGGCGGACTTCATGCGTTCGGTGGTCTGGCGCACGTTTTCCAGAGAGGCCGTGACGTTCATCCGGTTGGCCGCGATCAAGGTCCGCACGTCATGGGCCGTGGTGTGAAGATCATCGAGTATCTGCGGGACGCGCTGCTCGGCCTTCGACGCAACCGCCTTCAGGTCGGCGATGGTCTCCTTGAGTCCGTCACGGTTCTCTTCGAGAATGCCATCGATTTTCTCGGAAGCCTGGCTGATGTTCCGAGCCCCGCTGTCGACGGACTCCAGGATTGCGGGCATCTTGCCTTCCAGTTGCTCGGTGATCTGGTCGGCGCGCTCCATAACGCGGGTGATCGCGGGCGCCGCCTTGCGCAGCTTGCTCGACGTTTCCTTCAGGTCGGCGATGATCTGCCGGATGTTCTGCTTCTCGTCTTCGCCGATCCCGAGCGCCAACGCGGCCGTTTCCATGGCGCTTCCGCTGGTGCCCTGGATGGGGTTGTCCGGCTTGGTTTTGACCGGCTCACCGCTGCCGGCGTCCTGGATGTTAATGACCGCCCCTTCCCCGATGAGCTTGCCGAGGATCCGGACGTCGGCCCCGCGGCGCAGTTTGACCTCCCGGGGGACCTCGATCTCCGCCACGTATGAGAACGTAGCCCTCTCGGTCTGCGGATCGACGGACCAGCAAGGCGGCAGGAGGCGCACCACCCGGCCGACGGGCACGCCGCCGAGCTGGACCTCGCTGCCGGCCCGGATGCCCGGCGCCTGCGGAAACTCCACGTGATAAAACCGCGTTTCGCGCTGCAGGCGGTCCCAGTCGGTAATCACGATCATCACGGCCGCCAGCAGGGCGAGAGCGGCGAGGATGAAGACACCGACCAGAAAGTCATTTCTCTTTGAACGCGCCATCTCAGCCCCCTAAAACCCGTGCGGCTTCCGCCATGCCATCCGCCGTCACGCCTCGCCGAGCAGGTCGGCGGCATAATCCTTGCTTGACTGCCTCAGCGGAATCGGCCCGTCGGGCAACCCTTCAATGAACTGCCGCACCCGTTCGTCGCCGCTTCGCCGGATTTCCTCCGGCGAGCCAAGGGCGATGAGCTCGCCCTGGTACAGCATGGCCATCCGGTCGGCAATGCGGAACGCGCTGCCCATGTCGTGCGTCACGACGACGCTGGTGACCCCGAGTTTCCGGGACAGGTCCCGGATCAGTTCGTCCGTGACGCCCGTGGCGATGGGGTCCAGACCCGCCGTGGGCTCGTCGTAGAACAGGATCTCGGGGTCCAGGGCGACCGCGCGCGCCAGGCCGACCCGCTTCTTCATTCCCCCGGAGAGCTGGCTCGGCATCAGGTGCTCGAAGTCGCGCAGCCCCACCAGTTCGAGCTTCATCTTCACCATGATCTGGATGACCTGCTCGTCGAGGTCGGTATGTTCGCGCATCGGCAGCGCCACATTGTCCGCCACGCTGAGAGAGTTGAACAGGGCGCCGCTCTGAAAAAGAATCCCGAAACGCTTCCGTACCTCGCCCAGCCCCTCGTCGTCCAGCTCGGCCAGGTCCCGGCCGAACATCTTCACCCGGCCCTCGTCGGGGACGTAGTCCCCGATCATCATCCGAAGGGTGGTGCTCTTTCCACACCCGGAGCTGCCCATGATGACCATGGTCTCGCCCGGCATGACGCTCAGGTCGAGGTGGTCGATCACCGTACGCCCGTCGAATCGCTTCGTGGCGCCGATCAGCTCGAGTTTGGGTTCGCGTTGCTCGCTCATACCGGCCAGAGATAATAGAAGACCACGGTCAGGACCATGTTCACCGCAATGATCGCCACGATACTGAGAACCACACTCTGGGTGGTCGCGCGGCCGACGCCCTCGGCCCCTCCACCGACTCGCAGTCCCTCATAGCACGAAATCAGGCCGACCAGCACGGCGAAGACCCCCGCCTTGATCAGCCCCGTCAGGACGTCCTTGTAGAGCAGCGTTTCCTGCGCCCGCTCCACGTAGCTGCGCCAATCCATGTCCAACACCGCGGTGTAGACCAGCAGGCCGCCCAACCAGGCCACGAGGTCGGCAACGAGCGTCAGGCACACCAGCATCACCAGGCACGCCAGCACCCGTGGAACCACGAGGAAACGAATGGGATTCAGCCCCATGGTCTGCAGGGCCAGAATCTCCTCGCTCACGACCATGGTTCCGAGTTCGGCGGCGATGGCCGCCCCGGCGAATCCCGAGAGCACGATCGCACTGAAGATCGGCGCCAGCTGCGGAAAGATCGCCTTGACGACGATCGTCGCGATCTCGCTAAGCATCCCGTAGTCGCGGAGAACGGGCGCCATCTCGAACGGCAGGATCATCCCGATAAACAGGTGAACCAGCGCGATGATCGGAATGGCACGGACCCCCACGCGCACCATCTGGAATGACACGGATTCCCAACTCAGGGGCGGCCGACCGGCAAGGCCGCGGAAGGTCCACTTCGCGGCATCCCATGCCAAGTAGCCCAGGCCACCGATGTAGCTTAGACTCTCGGTGCCTGACCGGCCGATGCGCTCGACGAGTTGCCGTGGCGTTCGCGTCACCCCTGAAGGGCCTCCTCGAGGCTCGGACGAATGTCAAAAACCGTGTCCAGCCGACTGATCTCAAACACTCCGCGAGCGCGCTGACCGAGCGCGGCCAGGCGCAAGGTTCCCCCGTAGCGGCTCACCCCCTGGAGGCACTCCACGAGGGTGGCGACGCCGGAGGAATCGATGTAGGGCACCCCGGCCATGTCCACGACGATCAACGGCCTCTCCCCGCGGGCCAGTTCCTTCAGCCGGCTGCGCAGGCCCGGGCTGCCGTGCAGGTCCAATTCCCCTTCGAGACGAACGACCGTCGCGTCTCCCACCTCTTCCGTCGAGACGGTCAGCTTGCCCGGCGATCCGCTCTTGCCCATAAGCGCCTCACTTAACCTCTTTCGGAATCTCCTTGCGCAACTCCAGCCGCATCCCCCCGCCGTCCGCCGGCGCGTAGTGCATGCCGTCCATCACTTCGCTGATAATGTGCAGACCCAATCCGCCGGGACGAACATCCTCGAGCCGACGCCCCCGGAAGGTCGAAGGGTCACGAACCGGGCCGTAGTCGCGCAGAACGAACTCGATCCCGGTTTCTCCGTCGGGTCGCACGGCGAGATCGATCCGCCCGTCGGTCCGGCCCTCGTACTGGTGACGGATGATATTCGAGCAGGCCTCGTCGACCGCGAGCACAATCTGCCCCGTCTGCGAATCATCGAATCCGATCAGCTCGGACACCTTCTCGACGAGCGCCCGGACGGCCGTCATGTATTCGGGGTCGCTGGGAAAGGAAACGCGGATGTCGTCACGCAACGGCATCGATCAGCCCGAACCCTCTCGCGCCGGCTCCGCGGCCTCCGGCTCCGCCCCCATGGCCCGCAGGGTCTCGCGCAACGGCTCGAAACCAGCTTCGGACTCGGGGTGCTCCGCCACGAACCAGTCGACCCACCTGCGGACCACCCGGGCACGCTCGGCGAGCGGCCCTTGCGCCCGGTAGCCGAAATCCTTACCCGTCGCCCGGCGCAGGGCGACCGCGGCGTAGAACCGCACTCCCTCGTCGTCATCCACGAGCAGGGGAATCATCCGGCGGACGGCATTGGCATCCCCCCGCTGGGCCAATTCGTAGACCGCCCCTACGCGCTCCCGGGGCCGCTCGCTCTCCAGCCGCTCCTCTAGAGGGACCACGCAGCCGGCACCGACTACCAGGATTCCGAGGAAGACCAACGCGATGCGCGGACCCACCATCCCACGGTCTCTCCAGAAACACGGACCGGAAAAAGACGGTCCGTACGAATGACGCACATTGTATAGACCTGTCCCGCGGACGTGCAACGAAAATGCGGTGAGCCAGCTTGCCCAGCCGAGTCCGTGAAGTATAATAGGGCTTCGTGCCGGGCCATCATCGGTTATTCAAGCGTCCGGCCCTTCTTTTCATCGTTCATCTCAGGAGTGGGACAATGGTTCTTCTCGTCATGCGACTGCTCTTTGTCCTGGTGCTGGTGGCCGTCAGCCTGGCCCTGGGCGAAACAACGGATCCGGCGGACACCAAGGGACAGCAACTCTACTACATGGTCGGGGCCATCGGCGTCGGGCTGGTCGTCATCGGGCTCGACGTCCTGACCCGGAAGAAGAGTATTGCGGTGATGTCCGCGGTTTTCTTCGGGTTGCTGGCCGGCCTGATCGGCGCCCTGCTCCTCGGCAAGGTGATCGCCATCACGCC
>CAZGEE010000121.1:0-5826 GCA_964525035.1 uncultured Anaerolineales bacterium | reverse complement strand
GCTTGCGCCGGCTGCGTCGTTGAATGGCATCGAGGCGGCCGTGCAGACGTTCGTCCCGCTCGCCCAGGATCTTGCCCGCCTCTTCCAGCATCGCCTCGGCGGTCTCCTCCGGCAGATCACGCCGCGTCCGCTGCTCCAACTCCGACAGGTCCCCCGCCAACCGGCCCAGGGCCTCCGTCTCGCCGCGGCACTGCCCGCAACGCTCCACGTGCGCGCGGACACCCTGCGCGGCCTCGGCCTGCAGGCGCTGCCTGGCCAGACCGAACAGCACGTGTGGCTCATGATGCGTCTCGTGCTCGCTCACCGCGGATTACCCTCCCGACTCACGGCGCCGGCGGCCTCCCCGCCGTGCCGCCTGCTGACAGCAACCGTTCCCTTGCCGAAGAACTGAGTCCGGACGTGTCCTCGTTTACCCCTCGTCACTCTTGGTACGAGCAAGCACACGGAAAATCAGGAAAATGCGCACGGTTTTTAAAATGCACCGCCCATCCTCAGGGGGCAGGCTTTTCGCCGCAGTATTTCCTCAGTTCCTTGAGGGCATAGTCCATCCGGCTCCGGGCCGTCGATTCCGGGCAGTCGATGATCTCGGCGATCTCGCGGTAACTCATGTCGTAGAAAGCACGTAGGATCAGCACTTCCCGGTGAGCCACCGGCAACCGGCCGATCGCCTTGTTGAGCCGGCCCAGCCGTTCTTCCCGGATGGTCTCGGCCTCCGGCCAGCGGTGTTCCGATTCCCGCCGGCTGTCGGCCACGAGTTCGAAACGGTCGGTGGTCACGGCCCTCTTTTTCTTGTGAAAATCCGTCACGAGGTTCCTGGCGATGGTGAACAGCCAGGTGGAGAAACGACGCGGGTAGTTGTAGAGGCTGCTCTTCTGGAGTAGCCGAAGAAACGTCTCCTGGGCAAGGCTCTCGCCCTCGTTCATGTCGCGGGTCAGCCGGCAGGCGTAGCTGGTGATGCGACCCCGGTACCGGCTGAACAACTCGGCAAAGGCCCCCTGGTCGTTCGCCTGTTGCACCCGGAGCATAAGCTCTTCGTCGCTGAGGTCGTCCATGCCGTCCCCGTTCCGTCGTTGCGGGTCGGTACGATTTTTGTATTCTATGGCGGCGACTGGAGGTTGCAAGGTGCGAATCGCAGGCCGAACTCGGCCCCTTGCTTCCGAAGGGGGGCTTGACGATCCGGTATCTTGACGATTGTTGGCCGTCTCGATACTATTTGCGAACTGAAACTAAATCCCGCCGAGTCGTCAGGGGACGGATTCCAGGCCCGGAGAAATGTCTCGTCGTCGTCGGGGGAGTTCGAAAGCCTTCCGCGCGATCGAAGGAGCACAGGATGCTTCCAAAGCAATGGCCGGCCGTAGCGGCGATGATCCTTCTGGCGGCCGTCACAGGTTGTCAGGAGGAACCCGCCGAAGAGCCGAGGTCGATTCCCGCGGTGGCCGTCATGGACGTCAAGCCGAGGCCGATGACGGACCGCCTGACCATCCGGGGCAGCACGGAGCCATGGGAGAGTGTTCAGCTTTCCGCGGAGGTTGCCGGCCGGCTCGTGGTTGTCGCCAAGGAGGAGGGCGACGCGGTCCGGGAGGGCGAGCGGCTGTTCGGAATCGAGAAGGCGAACTACGAAGCCGACCTCCGATCGGCCGAGGCCGACGCGGAGTACAAGGACGCGCTGCGCCGTCGCACGGAACGTCTTTACGAGAAGGGCAGGACCGTATCCAAGGACCAGGTGGACCGGGTGCGCGCCGAATGGAAGGCCGCCCGCGCCGCCGTGGACGCAGCCCGGGCGGATCTGGAGAAGACCGACATCTTCTCCCCGATCGATGGGGTTGTGGATTCCCTTCCGGTGGATCGCGGCGAGTTCGTCGCCGTGGGGACGCTGCTGGCCGATGTCGTGGACGTCCGGCGGATCAAGGTCGTGGTCCCGGTGCCGGAGAAGGACGTCGTGCACGTGGCGCCCGGGGACCGCCTCAGAGTCACAATCGACGCGCTGAACTTCGCCGAAACGGAGGGCGTGGTGACGTTCGTCAAACAGGTGGCCGACCCGCAGACGCTCACATTTCCCGTGCACGTGGCGGTGGACAACCCCGACGGGCTCATCCGGCCCGGGATGATCGCCCGGGTCGAGCTGGTGCGACGTCGGTTCCCCGAAGCGCTGGCGGTTCCGCTCTTCGCCGTCATGCGCCGGGAGGACGGCTACGTCCTGTTCGTCGCGGAGGACGGCACGGCCCGCCGCCGGGACGTCGAGCTGGGCATCTTCGACGGTGAGTTCGTGCAGATCACGAAGGGGTTGGAGGAGGGCGACCGCGTCGTGGTGCGCGGGCAACGCGGCCTCGCCGACGGAGACGAGGTGAAAGCCTCTGCGGCAGGCGAAGCGGGGACATCCGGTTTTCCGGCGCCGGAACGTCCGGAAGAAGCCCCCGGCACAGTGACGCCGCAAGAGCCCACCGGGGTGGAAGGGAGCCCGGGCGCATGATCCTGAGCGACACCGCTATTCGCCACCGGGTCACCGTCTTCGTGCTGATGCTCATCGTCGTCGTGACGGGCGGCTTCAGCTATGCGACTTTGCCGCGGGAGTCGCGGCCGGACGTCCAGATTCCCTACGTGATCGTCACCACGACCCACAGCGGCGTGGCCCCGGCCGACATCGAGACGGCGATCACCCTGGAGATCGAGAAGAAGCTTGCTGCCATCTCCGGGGTGGAGGAGATCCGCAGCACCTCGCGCGAGGGCGTCTCCTCGATCACGGTGGAGTTTGCGCCTTCGACCGACATCGACGACGCCCTGCAGAAGGTGCGCGACAAGGTGGACGAAGTCCGCCCCGAGCTGCCGGACGACGTCGACGAGCCCACGGTCAGTGAGATCAACACCTCCGAATTCCCGATCATGCTTCTGAACCTTTCGGGCTCGGCGGGGCTGCCCCGGCTCAAGGAGGCGGCCGAGGACCTCGAGGATGAGATCGAGAAGATCGACGGCGTGCTCGATGCCCAGATCTCGGGAGCGCTGACGCGACAGATCCGGGTGGAGGTGGACCCGCAGCGGCTGGCCGCGTACGGCATCCCGATCGATACGCTCCTGGAGACGATCAGCAGCGAGAACCAGAACGTCTCCGGCGGGGCCGTGGACATCGCCGACGCGGAGTACTCGGTGCGCGTGGAGGGCGAGTTCGCCAGCCCGTCGGAGCTCTTCGACCTGATCCTCATGCGGGTGAACGGTCGGCCCATCTACCTGAGCGACCTGGCCCGTGTCCGCGACACCTTCGAGGACCGGCAAACCATCTCGCGATTCAACGGCCGGCCCAGCGTCACGGTGTCGGTGGTCAAGCGGGCGGGCAAGAACATCGTCCGCATCGCGGAGGAGGTGAAGGAAATCGTCCGGCGGCACCGGCGACGGCTACCCACGGGCTCGACCATCGACGTCACGCTCGACGAGAGCGAGTACATTCACATGATGATCAGCGACCTCGAGAACAATGTGCTGACGGGATTCCTTCTCGTCGTGGCCGTACTGATGGTCGTGATGGGCTTGCGCAACAGCGTGCTCGTGGCGTTGGCCATTCCGTTCTCGATGCTTATTACCTTCGCCGTGCTGCAGGGACTCGGCATCACGCTGAACATGGTCGTGCTGTTCAGCCTGATCCTGGTGCTCGGGATGCTGGTGGACAACGCGATCGTCATCGTGGAGAACATCTACCGGCACATGGAAGAGGGTCGGCCGCGCATCCGGGCGGCCATGGAGGCCACCGGCGAGGTGGCCTGGCCGGTCATTACCTCGGGGCTGACCACGATGGCCGCGTTCCTGCCCCTGTTGTTCTGGCCCGGCATCATGGGCGAGTTCATGGGCTTCCTGCCGAAGACGGTCATCATCGCCCTGGCGGCCTCGCTCGTGGTGGCCCTGGTTATCAACCCCACGCTTTCCTCCGTCCTGGTCCACCCGAAGACCATCTACGGGGCGGGGAAGGCGAAACAACGGCCAGAGAGCCGGCTCGTCCGCGCCTACAAGCGGATGCTCGGCGTGGCGTTGCGGTCCTGGGTGCGCCCGCTCATTGTGCTGGCGGCTTTCGCCGCGCTCGTCGGATCGGCAGCGCTGTTCTATTTCGCGAACGGGAAGGTGGAATTCTTCCCCCAGGGCGACCCGAGGCAGGCCCAGATCGAGGTCAGCATGCCCGTGGGGACGCGACTCGAGGCCACCGACGCCGTGGTCGAGAACATCGAGCGGGTGGTGCGCAAATACCAGCAGACCGATGGATCGGACCCTCGGCGCAACATCGAGTATTACACGACGGATGTCGGTGTCGAGGGAGGCGGGGCCCTGGTGTTCGACAGCTCGGGCGGAAAGTTCCACAAGGCGCGGATTCTGATCGAGTTCATCGACTTCGAGAAACGCCGCTTCCCCTCGATGCGGACCGTGGAACGGCTCCGGCGGGAGCTGCGCGATATGCCCGGGGTCGACGTCAAGGTCGAAGTGTCGGAGCAGGGGCCCCCGACGGGGAAGCCCGTCGAGATCGAAATCAGCGGCGACGAGTACGACCGGCTCGTAGAGCTGTCCGAGCAGGTGAAGGAAGCGGTCCGCGCGATTCCCGGGGTGACGGACCTCGACGACGACTACGACCCGGGAAAGCCGGAATTGCGCGTGGCCGTCGACCGGCAGCGGGCCGCGCTGCTGGGTCTGAGTACCGGGCGGGTCGCCCACACGCTGAAAGGGGCGATCAACGGGCTCGAGGTCGGCACCTACCGCGAGGGCGACGAGGAGTACGACATCGTGGTTCGCTTGCCGGAACCGTACCGCGCCGGTGTTCGCGACATCGAGGCCCTGACGGTCGCGGGGCCTGACGGACAGCCCGTGCCCCTGAGCGCGGTCGGGCGGATCCGGTACACCGCCGGGCTGGCCGCAATCCAGCGCGTCGACGAGGAGCGGACCATCACGGTCAGCTCCGACGTCTCCAGGGGCTACAATTCAAACGAGGTGCTGCAGGAAGCCGAGCGGAGGCTCCAAGACCTCGACCTGCCTCCGGGCTATGACATCCGGTTCGCCGGGGAGAAAGAGGAACAGCTCAAGGCCATGCGTTTCCTCAGCAAGGCGGGCATCGCGGCGGTGCTGCTGATCGGGCTCATCCTGGTGACCCAGTTCAACTCGGTTCTGCTGCCGATCATCATCCTGACCTCGGTGGTGCTGAGCTGGATCGGCGTGTTCCTGGGGCTGACCGTGACCGGCAAGCCGTTCGGCGTGATCATGACCGGCGTCGGGATGATCAGCCTGGCCGGCGTGGTGGTGAACAATTCGATCGTCCTGATCGACTACATGGAGAAGCTGCGGGACCGAGGGCTGGGGCTGAAAGAGGCCGTCGTGGAAGCCGGCGTCATTCGTCTCCGGCCCGTACTGCTCACGGCAACCACAACCATCCTGGCCCTGATGCCGATGGTGTTGGGGATTAACCTTGACTTGCGTGACCTCGAGTTTCACCTGAAGAGCGAGAGCAGTGTGTGGTGGGGCCCCATGGCGGCCGCCGTGGTCTTCGGCCTGGCGGTGGCGACGCTCCTGACGCTCGTCCTGGTGCCGGTCATGTACATGATGA
The DNA here is from genome assembly GCA_964525035.1 of uncultured Anaerolineales bacterium. Taxonomy (GTDB): domain Bacteria; phylum Planctomycetota; class Phycisphaerae; order FEN-1346; family JAACEH01; genus CAZGEE01. The sequence goes on along the minus strand of CAZGEE010000121.1, from coordinate 257 downwards.
TCGCCCGGCTCCGGGCCGTGTGGGAACGCCATTTCCACGACGAGGCCCGCGATGCGGCATAGTCGTTTCGCGCCGGGCGAGGCCGAACAGAGACTTGCGACGGGCCGCCTGATCGATTAGAATACCTTTCGTCGAGGCCGAATGCGCCTCGACCGACGCAGGGAAGCCGGTGAAAGTCCGGCGCGAGGCCGTCACTGTGAGCGGTGACGAGGGCCGCAGGCTCGGAACCACTGGCGCCCCACGCCAGAAGCAGCCGA
>CAZGEE010000120.1:0-5829 GCA_964525035.1 uncultured Anaerolineales bacterium | reverse complement strand
TTCCGATCTGCCTGGGCCCAGGCCTGCCCCACGACGGTCGGCGAGTCCGCCGCCGCTTGCTGGGCTTCCGCCAGTTTCCGCTCCTCCACGAGCTTGGCCACGCGGTCGACGAGGTCGGGATCGATAATCTTCCGGGGCTTCAGGGCCTTGCGCCGTTCCAGCACAAGCGCGACCAAAACCACCGAGCAGATCCACAGGGGCCACATGCCCGGCAGGTAAAGTTGGGCGAGCCAGTTCATCTCGACGCTTTCGTCCGCGGGCGCGCCGGCCGGCGTTTCGCGCGGCGCCGCTGTTTGCACGGCACCCTCGCCTTCCCGCCCCTGCAAAACCGCAGTGCCCGCGGACTGGTCCTCCCCCGCCGCGCCTACCGACGCCTCCACCTGGTCCGGCGGCTCGGCCGGCTCCTCGTCAGCCGCACGCACAGGGTGCACCCCGATCCACATCGCGCCCACCATCGCCACACACGTCCAACGGATCATTTCGCCCATCCGCTCACTCCTTGGCTCAGCGCGCCCCGAGCTTCAGCACCGGCCAGCCGACCGGCAGGCTCGCGCGGCGCTCCCGGTTCGTTTCCCCGTACTCGGTACGCGCGTCGGTATACACCAGTTCCAGTTTTTCGCCACTGCGAACGTTCAGGACGTTCTCCGCCGGCGGAAGGAAGAACGGCTGCGTATCGATCGACCCTTCGAACACGCCGGTATTCGGCCCGGTCTCGCTCAGCACCGCCAGCACCGACGCCCGCGAGTGCGCCGCCTCCACGCGACTCAGAATCCGGTCCACCCGCAGGGTGTTCAGGTTCATGTCCACGTCGGTCACCCGGAGCCCCACGGACGAACCCGGAACGGTCACCTTCATGGGCTCCGCCTCCTCGGCCGTGCCGGAGGGCTCCACGAAGGCGAGCTTCGCATCGCTGCCGAGCAGGAGCAGGTCGCCCCAGGTGTCCGGGCGGCGCCAGGTCTGCAGCTTCTGCGACGCCGACCACTGCCATCCCGGGCCGTCGCTCGTGTCGTCCCGGTTCAGGGAAAAGTTCAGCGCGATGTACCTTCCGGGCACCAGGCGCGGCTTGACCAGAGCCCGCCGGCTCAGGAAGCATTCCACCGTGTACCGGTCCTTGCCGTGGCGCACGGCGGCCGCGCGCCCCTTGATCCCCTTGCGGTCGGGTAGTCGTGCGCCATGCGCAGCCCGCGCAGTCCGCGACCCATCTCCCAGACGGTGACGTCCTTGCTGCCGCGGCACCCGAAGGGCGTGAAGCAGAACTTCTGCGCGTACTGGTTCTTGTAGGCGCGCGGCAGCCGCGAGTTGGCCGTGTCAATCATCACTTCAAGGCAGTCGCCGCTCCACGGCTGGTCCTTGCACGGCTGAATGCCGTTCGGGTCCGGGACATCGTAGCCGAAATAGAATCCGTCCGGGGACCAGCGGACGTAGATCGTCGGACCGTCGCCGACCTTGTCGAGCGAATCGCCCCGATACTGCAGGGTCAGCCCGTGGCGGAGCTCGCCCCAGTCGGACAGGTCGCCGTCGATGGTCGGTTTTTTCTCCATCATCGCCGCCGCGCCGAACGCCTTGCAGGGGAAGTCGGGCTTCGGCACCGAACGTTTTTTCTCCTTTCGCTCGGCCTCTTCGTCCTCCTCGTCGTCGAGCGACTCGACGAACACGATCGACGCGGGCGACTCGGAATCGGCCCGGGCGACCGAATCCAGCTCGGGGACCGGCTCCGGCTCGCCGTAGTAGTTCTCCGGGTTCAGCCGATCCCGCATCTCCTTGACGAACGCCTCGTACGCCTTCCGGTTGTACCGCGACATCGCCCGCCGCTGGGGGAGCGTCCATGGCAGGTTTTCCCCGCCGGGCAATCCTCCCAGGCCCAGCCCCTGGCCCGGCCCGAGGATACCCATGCCCAGCTCGACGCCGAAGCCGCGCCCCTCGGCCAGGTTCGCGGCAACCTGGTCGAGCTTCTCCTCTAGTTCGTCGAACCGTTCGAACGCGTCGCCCTCGACCGCTCCCCGGACGTCCGTGTGTCGGGCCGCGGCCGCAACGGCCGGCTCCACGCCCTTCTCGGCGGCCTTGCCCGCCTCGCTCTCGACGTCCGCGACGGCCTTCTTCGCCGCCTCCTCGCCCAGGGCGGAAGCGAGCTTCGGCAACTCGGGCGGAGGCTCGATCCCCTTGGCCTCCTTCTGCAGTTTCTCGGACACCGAGGCGACTTCGTCCGCCGCGCGCTCCAGGGCCGTCGCCGTCTTCGCCATCTGCTCTCGGGCGGTGTCGAAGTCTCCGTCGTCCAACTGATCACCCGCCCGGCGGGCCGCGATCACGACCTCCCGGTCCGCCACCCGATTGGCCGCCCGTTCGACCTCGCGGCCATGCGCAAGGGTCGCCCGCCCTGCGCGCCGAAAGACCCCGGACGCAGCCTGCTGCGTTGCCTCGATCCCCCGGGCGAGCTCACGCTGCCGCCGGGCATCGCGGCTGGACGTGTCACCGCCTGACTCCTCGCGGACCGTGCGTTGATCGCGGGCGAGCTTGCGCAGCCGTTCGGCGATCTCGGCCGTTTCCTCTCCCGCCTTCTTCAGGGCCTCGCTATCCCGGAGACGATAGCGCTCCCGCGTTCGCGCGAGCGCCTGATCCGCGTCCGGCTTGTTGCGATCCATCCCCTCCGCCAGGGCCCGGTGGATGTCCTTCTCGACGAACTCCCGGAACGTCTCGTCGTCGAGCTTCCGCTTTTTCAATTCCGGCTCGACCGCCCTGACGATCCGCTCGGCGGCCACCGGGACGGCCGTCCGCGTGACCTGCTCGGTCACCTCGCGGCGCAAGTCGTCCTCGACCTCCCGCAGCCCCCGGTCGACCACCGCCTGCTGGACCGGATCAGGATCCCCCTGCCGTTGCCCCCGTTTTAACTCAGACGCCAACTGGTCAAGAGTCTTGATCTGCCCTTGCATCGTTTCCAGCGCGTGGGCCGAACGGCGTTCCGCCTCGGCTTTGCTCTCGCCCGGCGAGGTGCCGGCCTGATCTTCATTCTCTTTGTCCTGCTCCGCGGCTTTCGCGGCGACCGCAGCTTCGCGAATCGCCTCGTGAGCATCCCGCACCGCTCGGTCAACCGGCTCCTCGTCGGCCTTCTTGCGCGCGGCGGCGGCCTCCTCGGCCCATGACGGACTCACGCGCTGGACGGTCTTCAGGGCGGAGTCTATCTTCTCGCCCGTTTCCGCCTCCTTCTCGCGCACCTGTTGTTCCTGCTGTGCGGCCTCGTCCAATTGGCCTCGATGCACCCGCTGGTCTACCTTTCGCTGCACGCGCTCCAGGGCTTTCAGTTCGCCGGCCGCCTCCCGCAACTGCTTTTCCGCATCCGCCAAGCGCTCCCGCTTCTCCGCCCGCGACGTCCGGTCCACACGGCCTTCCACGTCCCGGCCCACCTGGTCCTTGAGCCGCTTGTCGATCCGTTGCTGGATATCGGGAGCCACGCTGGTGCGGATGAAGGCCCGAACCTGCGAAAGGAACAGGTCCTGCTTCATTTCCCTCAGGTTGCGCCGGAGATCCTCCAGGGCCTGGGCACGGGCCTCGTCGCTGATTTCGAAGTACCGCTCGCCGTCGAGTTGGTCGAGGGCATACTCGCGGTCCAGCTCGTCAATGAGCCGCTCGATGTCCTCGGTAGTCATCTCGGACAGGGCCTGTTCGTCGGCCTCGTCCAGTTCGTCGGCCACCAGGTTGTCCATGTCGGTTTCGAGTTCCTCGGCGAGGCGATCCTTGACCGCCTCTTCCACGGCCTGACGCTGCTCGCGGCGCTGGCGCTCGCGTTCCTTCCGGACCTCGCTCACAAACTGCTTTCCCTGGACGGCGACGCCGCGTTCGTGCGAGATGACGAGCCGGCTCAACCCCGCGAAGGCCAGCGCATGAAGTACCAGGGAAATTGCGAGGTACCGTCGAAGCGGGTTCGCAGAGCCGCGGTCCCGAAGATGATCCATCTTCACGTCTCCCGTCGAAGCCGCGCCGAGGCCGAGCTCTCAGTATGCTGCCGGCCGGTCCGCAGCCTCTTCCAGAGGACCGAACGCCGGTCCGCCCCGGCCGGGGATACACTGTCCGAGTTTAACACAGCATCAAGCGGGTGGTTTCGATCCGGCTGGTAGATGAAACGGATTTCGTCAATGCCCCCCCGGAGTGCCCCAGTCCGCCGGCGAGCCCCCACCAAAATGAAAAACCTTCGATCGCGTGGGCTTCAGGACGTCTCCTCGGGACAGGCGTTCGAGACGCTGCTCGTCAGGACCACGTCCGCGTCCCCGGCGACGCGCTGGAACGCGCGGGAAAGGGCGCCGAACACGCGGTCCGCCTCGCCGCGAAGGCGCGTGCTCATCGGGCCGGGTTCGATCGTCAGGCCCTCCGCGGCAAGCTGCTCGCTGAAGGCCTCGATGATGGGCCCCACCTCGCGGGTGCGCAGGGGATAAAGGCTCACTTGGGCTTGAACGATCATAGTGGCATCCTCCTGAAGGGGAGCCGGCCATGCGTTGTCCAGCTACGGCTACCGGTTTGGCTGGCCTGGTACCGGGCGCCGCTCCCCTACGTAGACGAGTAGTACCCCCCCGTCGACGCACAGGCACGCGCTGGTCTCGGCAAGCTCGTTGCTGAGCCCCCGCGACCCGGCCGAGAGGTCGATTCCATCCAAGGGGTATTTCAGGCCGTTCGCCTTCACGTTCCGAACGGGTCCGCCAAATGGAATAAGAGATACCAGAGTTCCGACTCCTCCGCTGAATTGGCACTTTTCCGAGGAGTCGACCGCCACGAGCGTGGCCGCGCCGTCGAGGACGGCGACGCGTCCCGGGTGCGCGGCCACAATAGCCACGTTCGCCAGGGTATGGTCGAGCCGCCCGCCCGTGGCCGCCAGGAGGGTGATCTGGTCGCAATCCCGTTCGATCGCGAGGTTCACCGCGAGTTCCGTGTCGCTCCGGTCCTTCCGCGCCGGGCGGCGGATGATCTCCACCTCGCGGTCCCCCTCGAAGGGGTGGCCCTTCGCCAGGGAGTCGCCGTCACCGATCAGGACGTGAGGCCGAACGCCGAGCTTGGCCGCGTGCCGGGCTCCGCCATCGGCCGCCGCGACGAACTGGCACTGCGCGATCACGCCGCGCGCGGCGGTTTCGTCCCGCAATTCGCCGTTGCACAGCACGCATCCGGTCATGAGGTGCCCTCCGCGGAAATCAGTTCAGGGCCGACGCCGTCTGCTGCCACACCTTGCGGATGTCCCGTGCGGCTCCTTCTTCGGTGAACTCGACGACGCTGCGCCGCTGAATTTGCGCCTGGGTGACCGCCTTGTCGTATCGCACCCGCCCCACCACGCGCACGCCGCGCTGCTGCGCTTCGTTCTCCATCTCCTGGGCCATCTCCGGATTCAGGTCCCACTTGTTGACGCACATCAGGGCGGGAATGCCGAAGTGCCGGGCCAGCTCGGCCACGCGGCCCAGGTCGTGCCGACCGGACAGGGTCGGCTCGGTCACCACCAGCACCCGGTCCGCGCCGGTGATGGAGGCGATCACCGGGCACCCGATGCCCGGCGACCCGTCCACCAGGATCAAGTCCAGACTGTTCTGCTCGGCAAGGGCCTTGGCCTCCTGCCGCACCCGGGTGACCAGCTTGCCGGAGTTCTCCTCGGCCACTCCCAGGCGCGCATGGACCATGGGGCCGTGCCGCGTTTCCGAGACGAACCACTGCCCGTTGACCACCGGCTCGAATGCGATGGCCTGCACCGGGCAGGCGCGGGCGCACACGCCACAACCCTCGCACGCAATGGGGTCCACGCGGTATTCGACGTCGACCACCTCGCCGACCGGCGCCGCGAGGGTCTTGGGCGCCGGGTCG
>CAZGEE010000119.1:0-5839 GCA_964525035.1 uncultured Anaerolineales bacterium | reverse complement strand
GGCCCAGGTCGTCGCCTGGAGCGTGGGCTACGCCGACGTGAGCCACTTCAACCGCGTCTTCAAGCGCGCCACCGGCACGACACCCGCGGCGTACCGCGTGCAGTCGGACGGGCGGCGGGACCGGGGATGACCGCTGTCCCCGTGTCGCCCGCGCCGGAGGGGCACCTTAAGATGCGCACAGTCTTTCATAAGAACCGGCGATTGCTCCTTGCGCCGCTCCGACGTACTGTTTATGCGGGGAACAGGTGCGGCCGTCACTATGGCCGCCTCATCCGGACAACAGGGAAAGGCGAGGTTTCAGACATGGGAAGTCAACTGGCAATTCTGGGCGGCACTCCGGTTCGCGAAGAGCCGTGGCCGGTCTGGCCGCAGTATGGGCCGGCGGTCAAGAAGGCGATCGCACGGGTAGCCGAGAGCGACGTGTACTGCTCGCAGAAAGGCGAGGAAGTCGGCCGGTTCGAACAGGCGTTTGCCGCCTACCACGGGGTCGAACATGCGGTCGCCGTGGCCAACGGCACGGTTGCCCTTCAGGCTGCCCTGGCGGCCGCGGGCGTCGGGTGCGGTGACGAGGTCATCGCCCCCGCCTACACCTTCGTGGCCACGGCCATGGCCGCGGTCGAGAACAACTCCATTCCGGTTTTCGTCGACAGTGAGGAAGCCGGCCAGGGGCTCGATCCCGAGGACGTGCGCAGAAAGATCACGCCGCGCACGCGGGCCATCATGGCCGTGCACATGAACGGGTACCCCTGCGACATGGACGCCATCATGGCCATCGCCCGGGAACACGGCCTGGTGGTGGTCGAGGACTGCGCCCACGCCCACGGGGCCGAGTACAAGGGGCGCAAGGTCGGAACAATCGGCCACTTCGGTTGTTTCAGTTTCCAGCAGAAGAAGAACCTGTCGTTGGGCGAAGGCGGCATGGCTGTCACGGACGATGCCGAGGCGGCGGAACGCCTGCGGCAGATGCGGGGCTTCGCCTGGACCGTGGTGACGAGAAACTGGCGGATGGGCGAGTTCTACGGGGCCATCGGGCGGGAGCAGATCAAGGTGCTCGACGAGGGCAACGCGAAGCGCCGGGCCAACGTCGCGACGCTGCTCGAGGCGCTCGGAGAGGTCGACGGCATGACGCCCCTGCCGGGCCTGCCGGACACGAAGCCGGTCTACTACAACCTGATCCTGCAGTACGACGGGTCGGTCTTCGGCGTGCCGCGGAGCACGTTCGTCAAGGCCCTGACGGCCGAGGGCATTCCGATCCACATGTTCTACATGCCGATCCAGCGGTGGCCGACGTTTCCCGCGGCCGACCTGTTCGGCCACGGCTGCCCGTTCTCGTGCCCGTTGCACGAAGGCGGACCGGTCAGTTACGAGAACGTTTCCACGCCGGTGGCCGACGCCATCTGCGATCGGGTCAATATCGAGATCAGGGTCCAGCCCACCAGCGGCGAGGCGGAGATGCGCCACGTGGCCGAGGCCATCCGCAAGATCGTCGCGAATAGGGCTGAACTGAAGGCCGTCGATAAGGCCATTGAGGAAGGAGAAATCAAGTGATGCGGACAGACAGCAGCCTGGTGTACCCGGCATTCGTTGTTTCGCTTGCCCTTGCGCTGGGAATCGCAGGACAGGCGACGGCGGCAACCTACACGGTGGACGCGGGCGCGGAGAATGCGGCCGACGGTAATGACGGATCGGAGGCGGCGCCTTGGAAGACCGTGCAGCACGCAGCGGACTCCGTCAGCGCGGGGGACGTGGTGATCGTCAAGCCGGGGCAATACGATGAGACGGTCACCGTTGCGGCGTCGGGCGCGGAGGGGACACTCATCACGTTCCGGGCCGAGCCGCGGCGGAAGGCCCGCGTCAAGGCCTTCGTGCTCGAGGGCGACTATATCCGCATCGAAGGCTTCGAGATCGCCGGCGGCGACGGCAAGGGCAACGGCATCTTCGCCGGCATCGGGTATCGCGAGAACGCCCGGACCGGTTGCCGCATGGTCGACAACTTCATCCACGACATCAGCGGCACGGCCATCTACACGGGCAAGAAGGCCTTGGTCAAAGACAACCTGATGAAGAACGTCTTTCGCGGCGTGTTCGCCAACAGCGGCACGCTGGTCGAGAACAACGAGATCGACACGCTGGTGCCCGCGTTGGAGGAAAAGGACGGCGAGACCCGGGCGAAGAAGACGCAGTACACGTTCTTCGGTGGCGACGACATCACGTTCCGCGGCAACTATTTTCACGGAGCCCCTGAGGCATACCTGATCAAGGGCATGGGCGCCTGCTTCTTCGCCAGTTATGACTCCTGGAAGCACCCGGCCAGCCACCGCATCCTGATCGAGAACAACCGCTGTTTCAACGCGACGCACGCCAGCGAGCCGATGGGTACGGCCAGGAGGCAGTCGTCGCACATCACCTACCGCAACAACCTGTTCGTCAACACCGTCTACGTCGGCGTGATGCCGAAGGCCTGGACGCACGTCACGGTCGAGAACAACACCTTCATCAACTGTGGAGCGTATCCCGTGTGGCTCCGAGGCGAACGGCAGGCGACCACCTCGGTGGTCCGCAACAACCTGATCGCCTACCATGGCCGCGACCGCGTGGTGGAGGCGTTCGGCTGGAAACCGTCCGAGTCGGGGGTGCGGATCGACTTCGACGGCCCCAAGAACTTCTGCGACTACAACATGTTCTGGGGCTGCCTGGACCGCGAGTACGGCGAGAACGACTTCGTGGCCGAGCCGCAGTTCGTCGATCCCGAGCACGGTGACTATCGCCTCAAGCCCGGCTCGCCCGGCATCGACGCCGGGGTGACCATCGAGGCCGTGGGCGCCGACCTTCGCGGGGTCGAGCGCCCGCAGGGCAATGGCTACGACGTCGGATGTTACGAGACGGAACAGCCGGCCGAAGACGCGCCGGAGGAGGGGGGCGAGGAATGACCGCGCCACTTGGTTGGGGCATCATCGGGTGCGGCGACGTGGTCGAGAACAAGAGCGGCCCGTCCATCCTCCGGGCCGATCGCAGCCGCATCGTGGGCGTCATGCGCCGGGACCCGGCGAAGGCCCGGCCCTTCGCCGAGGCCCATGACATTGCGCTGTGCACCGACGATGCCAAGACAATCCTCAGCCATCCGGACGTTGACGTCGTCTACATCGCCACGCCGCCGGTTGCGCATAAGGAGTACGTCCTCGCGGCCGCGCGGGCGGGCAAGCACGTCCTTGTGGAGAAGCCGATGGGCCTCTCGGCGGCCGAGGACCGCGAGATGATCGAGGCCTGCGCGCGGGCCGGCGTCGAGCTCTTCGTTGCCTACTATCGCCGTTTCCATCCGCACGTGCTCAAGATGAAGGAGTTGATCGACGCGGGCCGCATCGGTCGGCCGGTCGCGGCGCAGATCGACTACGCCCAGCCACCCGCTCCCGACACGCATTGGGGAGGCGGCTGGCGCCTGCGGCCCGAGACCGGCGGCGGAGGGCTCTTCGTCGACGTGGTGACGCACCGGATCGACCTGATGATCTACCTGCTCGGCGAGCCCGCGGAGACGCGCGGCCTGACCGCGGCGTTCGACCCCGAGAGCCGGGTCGAGCAGGCCGCCACGCTGGCGGTCCGCTTCGCCGGCGGCGCGTTGTGTTCCGTGTCGGGCGACTTCGCCTCGCCGCGCTCGGCCGACCGGTTCGTGATCGCCGGCACCGAGGGCGTCCTCGACGCCGAGCGCCTCGACGGTCATGCCTTCACGTGGCGCACAGGCGATGAGGCAGAGGAGTTCCGCTTCGAGAAGCTCGCGGCACCGCACCTGGGTCTCATTCGCCACATCGAGCGCGTCCTGGCCGGCGAGCAGCGCAATGCGTCGCCGGGGGCGCACGGGCTGATGACGGACCGGGTTCTCGACGAGGGACTGGGGCGCTAGCGGACCCTGGCCGCGCGGTCGAGCCCAGAGGAGCAACGGTCGGCTTCCTCGGGCGCACCATGATGCCCGGGTACATCGCTCGAATCCTTTTGAGCCGGAGGATCCCATGAGCCTGAGCAGGCGGGAGTTCCTGAAAGGGTCGGCGGCGACCTTGCAGTGAGGAACACGGCGGCTGAGCTCGGCACGGCGCGGTCCCGACCCAGGCCTCCGCCGTCGGTCCGCCGCCGCAGCGGCAAGCTCGCAGCCGCCGGCGCCTTCCCTAGAGAATCTGCAGGTGGAACCCGCCGTCGACGTTGATCACCTCGCCGGTCGAGAACGCCAGGTCGCCGCGCACACAGGCCGCCACGGCCTTGGCGATGTCCTCGGGATAACCCCACCGGCGGATCGGCGTGATGCCCTCGGCGATCAGCTTGTCGTACTTCTCGCTGACGGCCTGGGTCATGTCGGTCTTGATGATGCCGGGCTGAATCTCGTAGACGCCGATGCCGTCGTCGGCCAGCCGCGCCGCGAACAGCTTCGTGGCCATCGAGACCCCCGCCTTCGAGATGCAGTATTCGCCGCGCGACGGGCTCGCCACGTACGAGCTCATCGACGAGATGTTGACGATGCACCGCCAGGCGTCCGGCTCGCGCTGCTGCTGTTCGAGCATCCAGTTGGCCACGGCCTGCGTGAGGAAGTACGGCCCCTTGAGGTTGATCGTCATCACGCGGTCGTAGCTCTCCTCGCCGGCTTCGAGGATGTCGGCCCGGACCTTCGGGGCCACGCCGGCGTTGTTGACCAGCACGTCGAGCCGACCGAAGGTCTGCCGGATCTTCTCCAGCGCGGCCGCCCGGTCCTCGGCGCGGGTCACGTCACCGGTCACCGACAGCCCCTTTCGGCCCGCGGCCTCGATCTTCGAGACGGTCTCGCCGGTCTCCAGCACGTCGAACACCGCGACGTCGCACCCCTCCTCGGCCAGCTTGACGGCGATGCCCGCCCCGATGCCGCGACTCGCCCCCGTCACCAGTGCGACTTTGCCTTCCTGTGCCATGCCGATTCCCCTTCCCGCGTACTCCGGGAGCGAGACGCCCCCACTCTACGCGCCGAGCAGTTTTCGTAGTCCTCGACCCGCACCGACCCCGCAATGCCAAGGCGCGTGCCGCGGCGAGCACTCTCCCTTGCGTTCCCCACCCGGCCGCAGGCCTCGGCCGGAACCCGGCATTCTACTGGAAAGTCCCCGGGGGGCTCAAACTCCTTTCGGGAGATTTCCGAGGCGTCGGATCGCCGTGCCGGCCCCGGAGAAGCCTTGAGTTGCGGGGCCGTCCGGCCTACACTGCGGTGTTCGGTCCCACGCTGCGGGGCCGGTTGGAACGCGTTTCACTGACTGCAGGGAGACCGTCATGCCAGCCTCGAGGCCGAAGAACGTCCTCTGGATCACCACCGACCACATGCGCTACGACTGCATCGGCGCCCACGGAAACGCCGCCATGCACACGCCGAATGTCGACCGCTTGGTCGCCGGCGGCGTGAGCTTCGACGGATGTTTCAGCCAGAACCCCCTTTGCATGCCCAGCCGGTCCAGCTTCATGACCGGGCTCTATCCCCAGCAGACGCAGGTGACGGCCAACGGGCAGACCCTGCCGGCGGAGTGCCCGTGGACGGCCCCGCGGGTGTTCGGTCCGGCCGGCTACCAGACCGTCCAGATCGGCAAGCTCCACTTCCAGCCCCACGAGGAACACGACCTCGACCCGCGCGGGCGGCACGATTACGGCTTCGACGTCTTCCTGGCCTCGGAGGAGTCGGGCTGCTACGAGGACGCCTACATGACCTGGCTCCGCACCGACCACCCGGAGTACGTGGACCTGTTCCGCCTGCCGCGCTCGACCGATCCGGAGCGGGTGCACGAGCGGGAAGGCCGCGTGCTGGACGCCCCGTGGGAGGCCAGCCACAGCGGCTGGATCGCCG
>CAZGEE010000118.1:0-5864 GCA_964525035.1 uncultured Anaerolineales bacterium | reverse complement strand
CGCTGGCGTCGAGGTCGGCCCCGGTCATGGCGACCTTGTTGCCGAGCACTCGAATGGTGCCCCCGGTTCCCCCGGGCGAGGTATCCGAGGCGTCGATCGTGCCCGAGACCTCGACGGTTCCTTGGCCGCCGGCCTGGATCGTCACGTCCCGGGCCCGGACCGAGCCGGTGTGGTGAACGGCGAGGGAGAACATGTCGCCGGCACCCAACCCGGAACCATTCGAACCGGCCCCGGCCGATCGGGCGTCGGCGGCGTCCGGCGCATCGCCGTTGGCGGCATCCACTCTGACGGAGACGTGTCCATTCGGCATGCCGAGATAGACACTGTCGCCGGCGACCATGCCGACGACGCCGTCGTCACAGAGGATTCGACCGTGGTTTTCCACGCGCCGGCCGATCAGGCACGCGCTGCCCGCGGTAATCTCGCCCTCGTTGACGACCGGGCCGGTCGGGCTCAGTTGCAGTCCCGACATGCTCGTAATGTCCTCGATGGGCATGTGCGCGGCGGCCGCGTACAGTCCGCCGACGTCCACGACACAATTGCGGCCGAAAAAGATCCCGGCGGGGTTCGCCAGGAACACGTTGCCGTTCGCCAGCAGTCTGCCGTCTATCTGAGACGGATCGGATCCCAGGACGCGGTTGAAGACGTTCGCGTAGGAGCCGGGCTGAATGAACCGGACCGTCTCATGGCCGGGGATATTGAAGCTCTGATAATCGATGACGGCGTTGTGGCCGGCGGTGATCGTGGTCAGGGCGCCGTTTCGGTCAAACTGGGCGTTGCCGCTGACGACCTCTTCGCCGGTGGGGCCGGCCATAGTGACGGTCCCATTGAGTGTCAGAACCGCCAGAACGGACAGTGTTCCTCTTGCGACACGGGACGCGAACGCTTGAGCGCTCATGGGATGACCCTTTCGCAGATAGCGGGCACCCGGGAGACCGCACAAACCAAAGCAGCGCACGATTCGTTTCGAAAATCAACCACGCGGTGCCTCCGGGGTCGCAAACCACAAGATCCACTAAACTATCGCAGTGCACGCCTGCACCGCCGCCGGCCGCTGCGCCGGGTGTGCTCAAAACAGCAGGGTCGCCAGCACGTGAAGCCGTTGCTCGCCGGCGTCGACTTTTGTCCCGTCGATTTCGCGCATGGCAATCGCGTAGTCCAGTCGTACGGAGAAGTTGCGCTTGACGACGAGGTCCATGCCAATTCCACCGCTCATAAGGGTTCGGCTGTGCTCGAACGGTCTGGCCTCACTGACATGGGCCTTGCCCACGTCGAAGAATGCCTTCAGAACCAGGTCCCAGTCGGGACGGCCGTAGACCCGTTGCGGCGCCAACCGGAACCGGTCCCCCACGAGATTGCGAAAATCCCTGTTCAGGAGTTTGCCGGGCTCGCTCACTGGGAAGATCCTTGGCACATGAAACCGATACTCTGCAGTGCCCACGTACGCGTTGTCGCCGGCGACGACGCTTTCCGGGTATCCTCGCACACTGAACAGGCCACCTATCACAGCCTCCTTCTGCGGGATCAGCCGATGGCCGAGGGCGTGCTGTCCTCGGAAGGCCAAGTGGATTTCGTGGGCCAGGGTCGAACTCGCGGGGGTGCTTGGGTCTTTCCAATCCTCAGCATTCAGCAGCGGTTCGAGGTAGAATGAGTGCGCAGCATCCCAGCTTACGACGACCCAGTCCCCGTCGGGGAACAGGCGCCCCAGGGGGGGCAACTCGTCGCGCTGCGTGCCCTCTCCCCAACTCTCTTCGAGCCACTCTACGTTGACGGTTGCGCGGGTGGACTCGGTATCGGTAAAGCGTTCGAGCCTCAGTCCGACCGACGGCAGCCACAGGTCCGCCTCCCCTTCCACGTCAATCAGCTCATTGCGAACGTAGATGCGCTCGCGCCTCAGGCCGGCCAGCAGGTCCATGAACAGTTCGCGGTGTTGGAAAAAGTTCCAGCTCAAGGTGGCGCCGGCGGCTCGGCTTCTCCCGTGGAACGTCTCCGAGGCCTGGCCCACCTCCGACGCGCTGAACTCGCTGTACTCTCCGTACACGGACCACCGAAGGCGATCGCAATCAAAGAAGGGGGCTTCATAGGACACCGAGGCCGCATGGGATGTCGAGAATGCCGAGGTGATATAGTCCAACGTAAGGATGTCGTCGTGGCCCGTTAGTTGATTGTGTATCAAGCCGAAGCGCTGGCGCCATTCACCCGTCTCCTCCGTGCCCGTGTTCGACGTCTGGTGATAGACCATCCACGGCTTGGCTTCGCGCACGGCGAAATCGAGGGCGACCTCGCCGGATGCCTCGGCCCGCGCCACCGCCACGTCGACACGCCGGCCCGGGTGGCGGCTTTTCAGTAAGACATACTCATCCAGGGCCTCCTCGTTTAACAAGTCGATCCGCTCGTCTTCGCCTTCCCGGTACGGCCTGACAGGGGAGTCCTCCAGCAAGCGAATGTGGCTCGGGTTGTTGAGCCGCTCTCCCTCAGCCGTGAACCTTTCGCCTGAGGCCAGCGTCCGGAGCTTTGTCACGCGGCCGACGAAGATCATGGCGCGCAATGCGGCGTCGCCAGGCTCCCGGTGGTCCAGGAGTTCCTGGGCACCGTTTTCAGCACGCTGCTCGGAGATGTCGCGGGAGTCGGCCGTGACGTACACCCCGTAAATCTCGCAGCGCTCGTTGAAATAGTCGACGATGGCGGCAAAGACTTGGAGTAGTGCGCCGCGGGAGAACAGGGGTGCCGGGCTTCCCCCCAGATCCCGCAGAGGCAGCGTGACGCGGCGCGTGCCGGGTCCCGGCTCCACGTATCCTTCGGCCGTCTTCCCCAGTTCGACCACCGCGTCCAGGACGTCGTTCAGCTCGGGAAGCCCACGGGTCTCGTCGTAAGCGTATTCCAGCACGAGTCGGCTTACGGGGAATCGCGGCCGGTCTCCCGCTTGCTCCGGCTTCGAATGATCGCCTTCCCGGCGCGGGGCTGCAGACTGGACGGTCCGATCGGCAACCGTCCCGGCGGCCCGTACCGAATCGGCAGTAGCACCGGATCCGCCCTGTGCGGTTCCGCCGGAACGCTCCCCGTCAACCCGGACGCGGACCTCGACAGGGGCATCGGATTCGGCGGAGGCATTTTCGGCTACCCGGAGGGGGCTCTCGGGGCTGGCGTTGCCGGTGTCCCGGGCCACCTCCTGCGATGGGACCGGTTCAGGTGAAACGGGGGAGGGACTCTGTTCACCGGCTATGGCATTGGAACCCGATACAGCCAGAAAAACGGCGATCGCGACCAGCATGGGTCCCCCGGCCGTCTGCAGGTTCAAGGCTTTCATACCTGGGGCGCATCCTTGAGTTTTTATCGGCAGGTCGGTGCCGGTTAACTTAACCGTCAGAGACGCCATGAACGCCGTGGGTAATTCCCTGCCGGAGACGGTCCCCGAGGATTGCCAACCAGACGCCGCCTTATAAGAATGCGCGTGCTCTCACCGCGGGGCCCATATCAGTACTGAAACCGCCGTTCGGAGGTCTCCGCGACGATTTATCGGAAGAGAGAATCCAGCCGCCCCCGATATGTAAGACGACCAAAAAGGAAATGAAAAACCCGCAACCACAAAGAGAAAGACCCGATACAGCGGACACTTCGAATACCGAAGGGGTGCCCGCTTGTCAAGCGTCTTCTGTCCGGGGTCACCCTTTCGGGGGGCAGCTTAAGCCGAAGCCGTGAAGTGAATCGCCCCCGGCCGGGCTATGCCCGGAACGGCGAGGAGGCTGAGTTGCCATTGCGGCAGGACGTGGTGGCGACGCTCCGGGAACGGCTAGCCAGCACGCCTGCGGGCGAGCCCGTGTGGCCAGGCAAGCGGGCCGGCGCAGGGCTCGGGGCGCGCCGGAGCGGCGACGGGCGCCTCATGGTGCCGATCTCTGGCTACTTCGGCGTCCGGGAAAAGCCGGGCGGAAACTGGCCGCACTCGGCCAGGGCGTTCGGCGTGGGGGGTGAATGCGTACGGATGGGCTGGCACCCGAGGTGGGGCTATGTCGTCGGCTGGACGGAGTCGACCCGGCAGGGCCCGTTTCTCACCCGCGGTCCCAGCCTGGAACCGCTTTTCTGTCGCGAGGCAGGGAAAACCGATCCCAGTGCCTTGGAAGACTCCGTATATTACGGCCGTGGTTACAACCCCGGTCCGCGCCCATGCTACGAATGAAGACGGTTCCCGCTTGTGAACGCGGAAGTCACCGGCCTTTCCTTGGGCCGCGCGGCTCCCGGCCCGGGCACGAGACGCGCCGCTTCCGAGGCCGATGACATTTCTGCCACAGTGTAACAGCAGGTGCCTTGCGACGCCAACCGTGGACTCACCTTTGGACTCAAGACGGTTACGCGCGCGCTCTGACAGCACCGGCCTGCCTGTTTCCTCAAGAGCGCGGCCCAAATACTGACACAAAACCTGGGCTTGCCCTCGGGTGGGCAGGTCAGCAGTTTCTCGCGCCGGGAAGCATGCTGGCCGGTGAGCAGAGGCGCTCACCCGTCGGGCCGGTGTACGTTACAGGCGTGGATGCGTGGTGAGTCCCAACGCCGGATTGATTGCAGCGGCTCGGGAAAGTAGAATCAGTTTGTTGAGCCATGCGTCTGGCTTCAGCTTCCGTGAACTGCTGTGGGCAGTGCGGGAGGAGAATCGGACGAGCCTCTTGCGGGAGTCGGTGACACACAGCTTGGCCGAAGGGGGTGGCGAGCGATATGGCCCGGTTCAAAGCGAGCAGAGTTGGCGTAGGGGCGGTCGCCCTTGCGATGGTCCTTTGGGGCCTCGGCACCGGTGACTCAGTTGGACAGGAAACCGGCGCTGGAGCAGCGGCCACGACCGGCTCCGGGAGCGCGCTGGCGGAGTATCTTGTCGAAACAGTCGGCGTGCGGACGGGGCTGCTCGTGCACGTCGGATGCGGTGACGGCCGACTGATCGCCGAACTCGCCCAGGCGGGCACCTTTCTCGTACACGGACTGTCTCCCGACCCGAGCGAGGTGAAACGTGCCCGGCAGCGCCTCCAGTCACTGGGGCTGTACGGCGCGGCGTCTGTGGAGGAGTGGTCCTCCGCACGGCTTCCCTACGTGGAAAACCTCGTCAACGTGGTGGTTGTGGACGACCTGGCGTCGCTGCTCAAACAAGGGTTTCCTCTCCGCGAGGTCACGCGGGTCCTGTGTCCCGGCGGCACGGCCATCCTCGGACAACGCTCGGACACTGGAGGTGATCGACTCGCCGAGGACCGTTTGAAGGCCGCACTGGCCGAGGCCGGGATCGAGAAATACCAACTCGCCCGGGACCACGGGCTGTGGGCCGTTGTCCGAAAGGACTGGCCCGAGCATCCAGGGCCCGACGTTCCGCCGTCGCGGGTGCAATGGATGGCCGGTCCCATCTGGACACGAGGTCACTTCTCGACGCTGAACTGGCGAAGTGCCGGCGGGCGGGTATTCTATTTCTTCGACGAGGCACCGACGCAGGTTCATGGGCCGGCCGACGTATACCTGACCGCGCGCGATGCCTTCAACGGACGGCTGCTCTGGAAGAGGCACATGCCGGGCGATTGGAAGTACCCGGCGCTGCAACGCGCACGCGGAAAGCTGTCGGCGACCGACGAGCGGGTGTACGTTGTGCTCGAGGAGAACGGTGCGCTGGTAGCGCTCGACGCCGCCACGGGCCGGACGCTCAGGACGTACCCCGATCAGTCCCCGACGCGGATCAGGCAGTACGGGGACGCCCTGATCCTGGCGGGCGGAGGCCCCGTCCGCGCGCTGGACCCGGAAACGGGCAAGCTCGTATGGGAAAGCGATGTCGGCGGCGCGTTCGACCTGGGCGACGGCCGGGTATTCTGCCAGTCTCGGCGGGCGATGGTCTGCCTGGAGGC
>CAZGEE010000117.1:0-5866 GCA_964525035.1 uncultured Anaerolineales bacterium | reverse complement strand
GCGCGCTCGGGGCGCGGGCGAACATGTACCTTACCAGGGTATACGACGGCGTGGAGAGCCGGTTGTTCGACGTGCACCGTCTGAGGCACGTGAACGTGCTGGAGGCCGAGGCGATGACGGCGGGGAGCACCCTGGCGTCGCGCGATCTCTATGCGTTTGACGAACCGGGATCGGCCGAGCCGAAAGTGGTTCGCGGGATCGACGACACGGGAGTTTACCGGCTGGGATGGCGCCAGAGGTGGCAGACCAAGCGAGGACCGGAGCAGCGTACGGTGGACTGGGTCACGTTCGACATGCTGATGACCTGGTTTGCCGATACCGAGCACCCGCACGTGGCCCCGGACGACGACCGGGCCCAGAACAACCTGCAAGTGGACTACGCGTGGCAGATGAGCGATACGACGTCGCTCGTGGGCGACGTCTACTACCTGCCCAACGACGGGCAGGTGGCGGTGGCGGACGTGGGGCTTTCGGTAGTCCGCTCGCCGCGGCTGAGCTATTACGTCGGCAATCGCTACGTTCGAGGCGCGCCGTCCTCGATAGGCACCTTTGGAATCGACTACGTGATTAACCGCAAGTGGAAGCTCCACGCCTTCGAGCAATTCGATTTCAACCGGGGCAACGAGAACAGCGGAACGCGGATCGACCTGGTCCGCCGCATGGCCAACTGGCTGATGACCCTCAGTGTCGAATTGGACCCCGGCGAGGACGAACAGATCTTCCTCGTTCAGTTCCAACCGCTCGGTGTGCCGGAGTTCAGGATCGGGACGGACTGACCCCGGGGGCGTTGTTCATTTCCAAGACGGGATGGGTGCCGGAGGTCCGGAAAGCCACGACGTGGGTGGCTCAGGAGGAACCGATGGCCGGGTCCTATGAGTTCCACGAGAAAACCAAGTACCGCCGCCACGAACTACCCGGACGGCCTGTCCCCGAAGTGGAGATCCCCCGGAAGCGGTATGACGAGGGCTTCCCCCGCTTCGAGCTGGCCCGGCCCGAGAAGCTGCCGGCCACCCCGTTCTGGGAAGTCGTGGCCCGGCGGCGAAGCGTCCGGGAGTATCGGCAGGAGGACTTGGGCGAGGAGGACCTTTTCCTGCTGCTGTGGGCGACCCAGGGGGTCACCCAGCCGGGACGCCTGCCGTTCCGGGCCACGCCCAGCGCCGGGGCGCTGTACCCCCTGGAAACGTATATTGCGGCGAATCGCGTGAGTGGCCTGGAGGCGGGCCTTTACTATTGGGAGTTGCCCGAGGAGCGGCTGGTCAGGCTCTACGCCGACGGCCGGATCGCCTCTCGCATTGCCGCGGCCTGCCTGGACCAGTCCATGTGTGCCGAGGCCCAGTGCGTGTTCGTGTGGACGGCCGTGTTTGCGCGAACCCGGTCGAAGTATGGTGAACGAGGCCTGCGCTACATTTACATGGACGCGGGCCACGTGGGCCAGAACCTTCAGTTGGCGGCCACGGCGCTGGGGCTCGGGTCGTGCAACGTGGGCGCATTGTTCGACGACGAAGTCAATGAGCTCCTCGGCGTGGACGGTCTCGGCGAAAGCGTGCTGTACGCTACCGCAGTGGGGAAACCGGCGGGGGGGTAGCCCGGAGACCGAGTCGGCGGCAACGGGCCATGCCACATTCCTGCCAGCGCGACAGGCCCGCTAGTCTTCCGCTCCGCCCGCGAGACGGGCCCAGCGTCGGAGTCGGGCCAGGCAGTCGGAATCGCACGTCGCGCGGATCGATTCCGTGGTCTCCATCAGCTCGAGGGTGAATTCACCACGGTAACCGACGCGGGCCAGCGCGCGGCTCAGCGCGTCCATGTCAATGGTGCTGGTCCCCGGTACGAGGTGAAGGTCCCCCCGGCCGTCGTTGTCGTGGATGTGCGTACCGACGATCCGCGGACCCGCCTGCTCCATGATCGCGACAGGATCCCCGTTCAGGTTGGCATGACCGCAGTCGTAGTTGATGCCCAGCCAGGGCGATTCGACCCGATCCACGATCCGCCGGAGCATGGCCATGTCGTCGCCCATCTGGCCGGGCTGAAGGTTCTCCAGCGCGATCATGACTTCCTTGCGCTCGCCGATCTCGGCAAGTTGCTCGGCGGACCGCGTCAGGGCCTGGAATCGCGCGGGGTCCCGCGTTTCCTCGCCAATGAACGGGTCCCCCGGGTGAACCACCAGGAGGCGGCCGCCGAGTTCGCGGCAGAAGTCGGCTTCGGCAACGTAGTTCTCCACGACCTGCTGTCGCAGATCCTCGTCGGGCTCGCTCGGATCGTATGGGGGGCCGAAGAAGGCGTGGAGCGAGTTAACCTTCAGGCCGGAGCGCTCGAGGCGCTCACGCACCGCTCCGGCCCGAATCGGCTTTTCCTTGTTGCGGAAGAGCTGGACCGAGCCGATACCGAAGGACAGCAGAAGCGCGATCTCTTCCTCCTCGTTCCACGTGGGAAACCCCCATCCGAGGGCGGAGGCGAGCGGGAGTGCGTCCATTCGGTTTCCCATCCCAGGGCTGCGGGGCGACAGCCTAGTTGAAGTTGACGTCCTTCAGGTGCTCCCGGATGGTTTCCCCCCGGGCTACGTCGCGGTTTTCCTGGGACAGTTCCGTGCCCCGCAGGATCTGAAGGTGAGCCGGTTGCGTACCGATGAACAGGCGGTTCACCGTTTCGAGGTCGAGCCCCTGGACGCGTCCGACGTCGATCCCCATGCGGATCGCGCTCAGGAGCGACATGGTCTCTTCGGAGGAGATCTGCCGGGCGTAGCGGAGCATTCCCACGGCCCGCGAGATGCGGTCGCCCAGGAAGACCTCGCTTTCGCGCGAAAGGGTCTCCCGCGCCTTCTGCTCGTACTGGATGATCCGGGGGGCGGCCAGCTTGAGTTGCCCGAGAATTTCGTCCTCGGTCTTCCCGAGCGTCACCTGGTTCGAGACCTGGTAGAAGTCTCCGAAGGCCTCGGTTCCCTCGCCGTAAAGGCCGCGCACCGCCAGGCGCATTCTCGCGATGGCCTGAAAGACTTTCTCGATCTGCCGGGTGATCACCAGGGCCGGCAGGTGCAGCATGACCGAAACCCGCAGCCCGGTGCCGACGTTCGTCGGACAGGCGGTGAGGTATCCCAGCCGGCTCGAGAAGGCGTAGTCCAAGCAGGTCTCCAGGCGATCGTCGAGACGACTGGCCTCCTGCCAGGCCTCGTCGAGCTGAAGGCCGGCCCGCATGAGCTGCATCCGCAGGTGGTCTTCCTCGTTGAGCATGAGGCTCTTGTCTTCCTCGCGATCGAAGAGCACCGCCCGGGGCCCTTCGCGCGAAGCCAGCTCCCGGCTGATCAGGTGCCGTTCCACCAGGAATTGGCGGTCGAGCTCTTCGACTTCGTCAAGCTCCACAAAACACGGATTGGGCAACAGTTCCTGCTGCCGGGCCGAAGACCGGATCTGCTCGATGACGTCCCGGCGCTGCTCGTCGTCCATGCGTTTCAGGAAGGGATAGCCGGCCACGTTCCGCGCCAGGCGAACACGCGTCGAGACCACGATGCCGGCCTGGGGCCCTCGACCGCGCAGCCACTCGCCCCCCGAGCGGGCCAGTTCACGCAGTTCCATCGGTGCCTTCCTTCTCCTTGATCTCGTCGCGGAGCTTGGCAGCGTTCTCGTAGTCCTCGCGTTCCACGGCCTCGCGGAGTTCGCGCCGCATGGTCATGATCTGGTATTGCTTGCGCTGGCTTTCGCCCGCCCGCGAGGGGACCTTTCCGGTGTACTCCACCTTGCCGTGAACCTTCTCCAGGAGCGGGTCGATTGCCTCGCGGAACACCTCGTAGTCGTTGGGACACCCGAGGCGGCCCTCGTTGCGGAAGTCCGCGTACGTCGCGCCGCATTGCGGACACGTTTTCTCTGCCACCTCGCTGGCCTCGCTATGGGCCGAGATGAACGCCGTCAGGAGGTCCTGAAGCGACACGTGCGTCTTGATCGTGTACCCTTCTTCCTTGCTGCACTCTTCGCAAAGGTGCTTCTCAATCTTCTGATTGTTCACGATCTCGGTCAGGTGCACCGTGGCGACGTTCTTCTTGCATTTTTCGCACAACATTGCCTGCCTCCCCACCTGGATTGCCGCGCATCCTCGTGAACGGCCCGGGTCACTACACTGGAATCATATCCTCTGACCGTCCGAGTGTCAATTTGGCATCCGCGCCGCGCGGTCTGTCCGGCCGGGAAGTCGCTGCTCGTGGTCGCAGGGGCGTGACCTCTTGTCGACGGACGCCAAACCGGCTTCTGCGCGACGGTTCCGCGAGGGGTTATCCGAGGCGGCCTTCGCGTTCGGCCGCAATGTAGTTCATGCAGAATTCGTCGCGGTTCAGGACCGCGTCGGCTGCGTACAGGGTCGCCACGATGCCGGGTTCCAGCGGGTCCACGATGCCGGCGTCCAGCCCGGCCTCGACGGCCAAGGCGAGGAACACGCGGTTGAGAAGGTTCCGCTTCGGCAGGCCGAAGCTGACGTTCGAAACGCCGCCCACGGTCCGAACCGGCGCGAACTCCGCCTTGATCCGGCGGATGGTCTCCATGCAGTCGGTCGCGTGAGACGGGTTCGTGGAGACGGGCCGGAAGAGGGGATCCACGTAGAGCCGATCGCGTGACAGCCCGGCCTTGTCCGTGGCCGACAGGATGCCCTCCAGGGCTCGAAGCCGGTCGTCCACCGATTCGGGCATCCCACGGTCATCCATGGTCAATGCGATTAGCCGGGTCTTGAACTCCGCCGCCAGGGGCACCATCTGCTCCAAGCGTTCCTGCTCGGCCGTCACGGAGTTGAGGATGGCCGGCTCCGACGACTCGTGCAACTCCAGCCCCGCGCGCATGGCTTTCGGGTTCGCCGTGTCGATGCTGAGGGGTTTCTCGCACACGGCCCGGACCTGCTCGATCATCCATTTCATGTTGTCGATCTCGGTGTCGTGTCCCGTGGCCGAGTTGACGTCGATGTAGTCCGCCCCCGCTTCCGCCTGTCGGGACGCCTCGTCCCGCACCAGGTCAGCGTCCTTTTCCTGTACGGCCTTCTTCACACGCTTGCGAGTACAGTTCAGCCTCTCGGCAATAACGAGCATCGTTGCTCCCTTCATAAGAAGACGGTGAGCTCAGCCGATCTTTTCCCAGCGGGCGAGTTCGGCGATCCGCCCCAGGGTGGTTTTGCCGTCCACGATTTCCTGCCGTTGCCGGTTCTCGCGTTCCAGGACGTCCTGGGCCCTGTTGGCCCATTCCACGGCGTTTGCCTTGGGGAGAACCATGACTCCGTCGTCGTCGCCCACGATCCAGTCCCCCGGGAGGACACGCTGGCCGCTGATCGTGATCGGCTGGCCGATCTCCCCGAATCCCTTGGGGTCCCCGGCGTGGCTGCACACCTGCCGCGCGAAGGCCGGGAACTTCATCGCGCGAATGTCCGCCGTGTCGCGAATCGCGCCGTCGATGACCACGCCGGCCACCTTCCGGTTGATGGCGCTGGAGGACGCCAGCTCGCCCCAGATCGCCGGCGGTCGGCCCCCGGCGTCGATGACGAGCACCTGGCCGGGCTCCGCCCGGTCGATCGCCAGGACCGGCTTGGAGAAGTCCCCCGGCGCCGTCCGCACGGTGAGGGCGGGCCCGCACATCCGGGCTCCCGTCCACACCGATCGCAGACCTTCCAGCGACGGGCGATTGTGGGTGGCCATGCTGATGTTGGCCGTCGAAACCCGCGAAAGCACCTCGCGCAGTTCCGTCTCGTCGGCCCGTCGGAACAGTTCCGTGGGGATCTCGGCCCGCTGATCGGCCGCCCGGCGAATGTCGCGGGTGGCTTGGGCGGCGGCGGCCTGCCAATCGCTTCCGAAGCGGTCCTGATACTCGGGCCGCTGATAGGCGTAGAGGATCCCCCGCGAGCTGTT
>CAZGEE010000116.1:4285-5956 GCA_964525035.1 uncultured Anaerolineales bacterium | reverse complement strand
GAGCACGCGCTCGACCCCTCGTGGTGCCGCAAGCTCGGCGTCAACGTGGAGAACCTGCTGGTCTCGCAGCCCGACTCGGGCGAACAGGCGCTGGAAATCTGCGAGATGCTGGTGCGGTCGAACGCGCTGGACGTCATCGTGATCGACAGCGTGGCGGCGCTGGTGCCCCGGGCGGAGATCGAGGGGCAGATGGGCGACACGCACGTGGGGCTCCAGGCTCGCCTGATGAGCCAGGCCCTGCGGAAGCTCACTTCGGTGGTGGCGAAGACGCGGACGACCATCATCTTCATCAACCAGATTCGGATGAAGATCGGGGTCATGTTCGGCAACCCCGAGACCACGCCGGGAGGCCGCGCGCTGAAGTTTTACTCGTCGGTGCGGCTGGACGTGCGGCGCATCGCGGCCGTGAAGGAAGGCGACCGGGTGATCGGGAGCCGGGTCCGTTGCAAGGTGGTCAAGAACAAGGTGGCCCCGCCGTTCACGCGCGCCGAGTTCGACATCATGTACGACTCAGGGATCAGCTATATCGGCGACCTGCTGGACCTTGGAGCCGAGTGCGAGGTCGTCGAGAAGAGCGGGGCGTGGTTCTCGTTCGGCGACGTTCGCCTCGGGCAGGGGCGTGAGAACGCCAAGGCGTTCCTGAAGGAAAATCCGGACCTCGCGGCCGAGATCGACCAGGCCGTCCGCCGCAATAAGGGATTGCCGGTCGAAGGTGAACCCGCGCCGGAGCAGGAGGAATCTGCGGAGGAGGTTCCGGCCGAGGCGGCGTCGTCGTCGGGGGAAACCGACAAAAAGTAGTGTTGGGGCAGTTCACGCCATACGGGATTTCCCTTACCATCAGTGCGTGGGGTCGTGTCGGTGACTTCGACACCATGGCCCGTGGGGGTGGTTTAAGGTAGAGGGAACGTGGACGAGGTCGTTGGAGGAGGATATTCCATGAAGCGAAACGGACGGCGGATTCTCGCGCGGGCGCTGCTCGCCTCAGCGATGATGGTGCTGGCTTCGCAGACGGTGTGGGCGGATCCCGATACGAAGCTCGGAGACCTGGAAGAACGGATCGAGCGCGTGGCCGAGGAGGTCGGCAGGAGCGTCGTCAGCGTGCAGGTCAAGGGCGAGGCGACGCAGGGAGTGTGGCAGTTCGACCGGGGGGCGCCGTGGGACGACTTCGAGGACATGCTGCCGCCGGAGCTTCGGCGGTTTTTCGAACGCCGGCGCTTTCGCGATCAGGAACCGGAGCAGCCCGAGCGGCCGGAACGGGAGCGGAACCGGCGGCCCCAACTGGTTCCCCGCGGCATGGGGTCCGGCATTATCATCTCGGAGGACGGCTACATCCTGACGAACCAGCACGTGGTCGAACGCGGGGACGAGATCGAGGTCACCCTGTTCGATCGGCGCAGCTTCGAGGCCAAGGTGGTCGGCGAGGACCCCCGCCGGGACCTCGCGGTGCTGAAGATCGACGTCGACGACCTCCCCGCGGCGGAGCTCAGTCAGAGCACGGACCTTCGTCGCGGCATGTTCGTGGTGGCGATCGGCAGCCCGTTCGGCTTCGGTGCCGAGGGCCAGGCCAGCGTCTCGTTCGGCATCATCAGCGGAACGCGCCGGAGCCTCCGGATGGTCGGGGCCGGCGACCGGTACTACGGCAAGCTGATCCAGACCGATGCCGCCATCAAC
>CAZGEE010000116.1:0-4275 GCA_964525035.1 uncultured Anaerolineales bacterium | reverse complement strand
ACTCGGGCGGCCCCTTGTGCAACCTCGACGGCGAGGTGATCGGCATCAACGTCGCCATTGCGTCGCGCAGCGGCGGAAGCCAGGGTGTCGGGTTCGCCATCCCGGTGGACCAGCTCTCCATGCGGATCGTCGAGACGCTGAAGCGCGGGGAGAAGATGGTGTACGGGTTCCTGGGAGTCTCCATTCGGAACCCGACGACCATGGAAAGCAAGACGGCGGGCGCGCCGCCCGGCGGGGGCGCGTTCGTGGTCCAGGTCTCCCCGGACAGCCCGGCCGAGAAGGCGGGCCTCATGCCGGCGGACCTGATCACGGAGGTCGACGGCAAGCCCCTGAAGGACTCCGACGACCTGGTCGCGATGGTGGGGCAAACCCCGCCCGGGGAGACGGTGGAACTCACCTTCTATAGGAGTGGCGAGAAGAATGAAGTGGAAGCGACCCTGGTGCAGCGCGGCGAGGAGACGGTCGCCGAAGGCGAGGAGGGCGAGCAGCCCCCGCCGCCCGGCTCCTTCGAGTGGCGGGAAGTGATCCTGCGGAACCTGACCCCCGCGCTGCGGCGCGAGGCCGGCGTGGACGAGGGCACCGAGGGAGTCTTCGTCGACCGGATCGAGAAGGATTCTCCCGCGTACGATACGAGCCTGCGGGCCGGCATGGTCATCGACCAGGTGGCCTCCCGGAAGATCGGCGACGTGGACGAGTTCGAGGACGCGGTCGAGGACCTGGAAGGGCCGGTGTTCGTCAACGTGGTCGGACGCGGTCCGGAAGTCGTGCCCGAGAAGTAGATTGGGACCCGGGTGACGAAACCTGCGGCGCGGTTCCTTTTGGCGGGGCCGCGCCGCTTGCATGCGCCGGCAGGACCGGGAACGGGGGCCGATACTCACCAGTCCCTTGCACGGCCTCGGTCGCGGCCTTGCGGGTGCGGGGCGATTCTGCTACAACCTTCGGCTGATCGCGGCCCGAACGGGCGAAGGGACCGTCGTGGTGACGGTCAGGGGGGGCCGGGCTGGGCCACGCCGATGTTCCGGACGAGAGAGGACGGGACGTGAAAACCGACGAGATTCGGAAGCGGTACCTCGATTTCTTCGAGCAGCGTGGCCACCGCCGCGTGGCCGGCGACAGCCTGATCCCCACGGGGGACCCGACCCTGCTGTTCACCGGGGCCGGAATGAACCAGTTCAAGGAGGAGTTCCTGGGTCACGTGGGGGACTATCGTCGGGCTACCACGTGCCAGAAGTGCCTTCGCACCGGGGACATCGACAACGTCGGCCGAACGCCATTCCATTTCACTTTCTTCGAGATGCTGGGCAATTTCTCCTTCGGCGACTACTTCAAGCGCGAGGCCATCCTGTGGGCGTGGGAGTTCCTGCTGGAGGAGATGAGACTCGACCCGGCGGTGCTGCAGGTGTCGGTCTACGAGGAGGACGAGGAGGCCTACCGGATCTGGGAGCAGGAGGTCGGCGTCCCGCGGGAGCGCATCTGGCGGTTCGGCGAGGACGAGAACTTCTGGCCGGCTAACGCCCCGAGCCGGGGGCCTAACGGAATCTGCGGGCCGTGCAGCGAGATCTTCTACGACCACGGGGGAGGATGCGGGAAGCCGGACTGCAGCCCCGCCTGCCAGTGCCGCCGCTTCACGGAAATCTGGAACCTCGTCTTCACGCAGTTCGACCGCCGCGACGGGGGGCACCTCGATCCGCTGCCTCAGAAGAACATCGACACGGGGATGGGCCTGGAGCGGATGGCGGCAGTCATGCAGGGTGTCCGCACCGGGTTCGACATTGACATCATGTCGCCGCTGGTTCAAGCCGTCGCCGAGGCCACCGATCACCGTTACGAGCCGGCCGGCGCCGATGCCGACGCCCGGCGCATGAAGCGCGTGGCCGACCACGTGCGATGTGTCACGCTCGCCATGGCCGACGGAGCATTGCCCGACCGCTACGGCCGGGGCTACGTCATCCGCCGGCTGATCCGCCGCGCGGCGCTTGACGGCCGTCACCTCGGCGTGGCCGAACCGTTCCTGTTCGGTCTGCTGGACCCGGTGGTCGAGAGCATGGGGAAGGTTTACCCCGAGGTCCGCGAGCGGCGAAGCACCATCGAGAAGCTGCTGCAGGGCGAGGAGGCACGCTTCGCCGAGGCCCTCGACAACTCCAAGGGCATCCGCGAGTTCGACGAGGCCCTCGACGAGGCCGCCGAGGGCGGAAAGAAGCTCGAGGGCGACCGCGTGTTCTATTTCACGGACACGCACGGCATCCCGCTGGAGTATATCGAGGAACAGCTCGCGGCCCGCGGGGTGAGCTACGACCGCGAGGGCTTCGACGCCGCGATGAATCGGCGGCGCGAGGAGAGCCGCGCGGGAAGCAAGATGAGCAGCGCCACCATGATCTTCAAGGGCGTGGCCCTGGGGCCGGACGACCTGGCGGCCCTTCGCGAGCGTGGGGTGACGACTGAGTTCATGGGCTACCGGCCAGTGGACGAAGTTGAGGCGACGGTGCTGGCGATCATCGGTCCGGACGGGCTCCAGGACGAGGCGGAAGAAGGCTCGAAGGTCTCGGTGGTGTTCGACCGGACCTCGTTCTATGCCGAGAAGGGCGGACAGGTGGGCGACACGGGACGGCTGGTGGGGCCGGACGGCCTCGAAGCCGAGGTGGTCGAGACGTTCTACGACCACGAGTTCCACGTGCATGCAGCCAAGGTGACCGCGGGCACCCTCCGGGTGTCCGGGCAGGTGCAAGCCCGGCTGGACGTTCCGCGGCGGATGGACGTCATGCGGAACCACACCGGCACGCACCTGCTGCACTGGGCTCTGCGCGAGGTGGTGGGCGAGCACTGCCGCCAGTCGGGGAGCGAGGTCGCGCCCGAGCGGTTGCGGTTCGACTTCACGCACTCGGCCGCGCTTTCGCCGGACGAGATACGGCGGGTCGAGGACCTGGTGAATGAGAAGGTCTTCGCCGCCGAGCCCGTGGAGGCCGCCGAGACCACGGTCGGGGCCGCGCGCGAGGCCGGGGCCATGGCCCTCTTTGGCGAGAAGTACGGCGACGTTGTGCGGATGCTCTCGGTCGGGGATTTCTCGAAGGAGCTCTGCGGAGGGACCCACCTGGAAAACACGGCGCAAGTCGGTCTGCTGAAGATCGTCGGCGAGGAGTCGGTCGCGGCCGGCGTCCGGCGCATCACGGCCGTCACGGGCCGGTGGGCGGCGGCCCGGGTGCGCGAGGAGGAAGACGTGCTCGAGCAGGCCGCGGCCGCGGTGAAAGCCCATCCGGGGGCGCTGCCTCAGCGGATCGAGTCGATGCAGAAAGAGATCAAGAACCTGAAGCAGGAGCTTCAGAAGGCCCGCAGCCTGGCCTCCCGGGGCGGCGCCGGGGCCGACCCGTTTTCCGACGTTCAGGACGCCGGGGGCGTGCCGCTGGTGGCGGCGGAGTTGCCCGGCGCGGACCAGGCCGCCTTGCGCGAGGCGGTGGACGTGGGCCGGAAGAAGCTCGGCAGCGCGGTCCTGGTGCTCGCCAGCCGCGACGAGGGAAAAGTGATTCTCGTGGTGGGCCTGACGCGTGACCTGATCGACCGGGGTCTCCACGCGGGGAACATCGTCAAGGAGCTCGCGCCGATCATCGGCGGCGGCGGAGGGGGTCGGCCCGACATGGCCCAAGCCGGTGGCAAGCGGCCCGAGGGGCTGGACGAACTCCTGGAACGTGCACCCGAGGTCGTGGCCGCACAGGCTTCATAGAAGGCTTTTCGCTTGACGATTGCGGGACGCGAAGGTAACATATCGCGTCTTGCGAAGAGGGTGAATGCCCTCTTCGTTTGTGTTTTCCGGGCAGCACAACGATTGAGCCCTCCTGGAGAGACGGCCATGGTACCGAAACGTCACCACAGCAAGGCGCGGAAACGGAAACGGCGCAGCCATCACGCGCTGGTGCCGAGAGCGACGACCTTCTGTCCCCACTGCAACCAGGTCACTTTGCCTCACCGCGTGTGCGGGAACTGCGGCTGGTACCGGGACCGGCAGGTCGTGGAAGTGGAGGAGGAGAGCTAGTCGATGCGGACGGCTCTTGACGCGATGGGCGGTGACTTCGCACCGGCCGAGACGGTCAAGGGAGCCGTCCAGGCCCTGGACGTGCTGCGCGCCGAGGACGAGATCGTCCTGGTGGGCCGACAGGACGAGATCGAGCGGGAGCTGGCGGCCCTGGGCGGCCCGTTTCCGCGGCTGAGCATCGTCCACGCCGGAGAAGTGGTGGGCATGAATGAGAGCCCCGTGGAGGCCCTGCGGCGGAAGCCCGACTCCAG